>CAZRVA010000020.1:0-6371 GCA_964603255.1 uncultured Chitinophaga sp. | reverse complement strand
TTCATGTTTATTAAAGCAGCAATAATGCTAAAGTCTTTGTTTTTAGCCATATGATGAGCAATGTGCATGGCTCTCCCACTATTTTTAAGAGATACCGCTGCCATTAATTCAAAAATGTTAAACTCCTTGCTAATACCAATTTTCAACTCCACATCCGTATCGGTTATCTGGGTATCACCATCTTTGTTAATCATTAACTTCTCTAACTCGTTGGCAATTTTTCCTAAATCACTACCCAAACTATCGGCAATTAAACCGGCACTTTTAGGACTGATAGTGAAACCTTTGGCTTTTAAATATTGTACAATCCAAGCCGGTAACTCGTTGTCGTATAACTTTTTCGACTCGAATACCACGTGTTTTGTTAAGGCTTTATAAACTCGCGTACGTTTATCTAGCTTATCTTTTTTGTAACATATAATTAAAATGGTACTCGGTACAGGCTTTTCAAAATACGCTTCAAACTCTTCTAAACTTTTTAAATTTTGAGCTTCTTTAACAATAATTACCTGATGCTCGGCCATCATCGGAAAACGTTTAGCATGATTAATGATGGTTGCTGCATCGGTATCTTTACCGTAAAGCACTACTTGGTTAAAACCTTTTTCGCCCTCGTTCAGTATATGCTGTTCTGCATAACTACTCAGTTCATCAATGTAATAGTGCTCGGCACCAAACAAAAAATACACAGGCGCAAACTTTCTTGCTTTAAGTGCTGATAGTATTTTATTAAAATCTGAGCTATTTTCGGCAGCCATTTACTTAGTTTTGATTGATTAATGCAGCTAAACTTTCCTACATACAATTTTAAGGTTAAAAAGGTTGAAAACAGAAATTATATTTTCGACATTATCCGAAAAAAATTTGTGGTGTTAACCCCCGAAGAATGGGTTAGACAACATTTGGTGCATTATTTAATACATCATTGTGGCTGTACACCAGCGCTAATTGCTGTGGAAAAAGGCTTAACCATTAATGGTTTACAAAAAAGATTTGATGTGTTGGTGTTTGATAACAGCGGCAAACCCATTTTACTTTGCGAGTGTAAAGCACCTGATATTCAACTTTCTGAAAGCACATTTTTACAAGCTGCCGTTTACAATAAAAACTTAGGTGTGCATTTTTTGGTGATTACCAATGGGATTGAACTTAAATTTTGCAGTTACCATAGCGATTTTAGTACCTATCAAATTACCAACGATATTCCTAAATACCCTTTTACAAAAAAGTAAAAACAACTACCACAAGCCTTAAGTATATTTGAAACTTTAAAACTAAACATATCATGATTAGCAACCACGAAATAGATTACCGCATTTTGGGAAACGAAATGCAATGTGTTGAAATTGAACTTGACCCACAAGAAAGTGTTGTTGCCGAGCCGGGCAGCTTTATGATGATGGACAACGGCATTGAAATGCAAACCATTTTTGGTGATGGGGCACAACAGCAAAATGGGCTTTTAGGTAAATTATTCTCGGCAGGAAAACGTTTACTTACCGGTGAAAATTTATTTATGACCGCCTACACCAATGTTGGTCAGGGTAAAAAACAAGTTAGTTTTGCTTCTCCTTATCCAGGCCGTATAATTCCATTAGATTTATACCATTTAGGTGGTAAAATTATTTGCCAAAAAGATTCGTTTTTATGTGCAGCCAAAGGGGTAAGTGTTGGCATTGAGTTTCAGCGTAAATTAGGTACAGGTTTATTTGGTGGCGAAGGTTTTATTATGCAAAAACTAGAAGGCGATGGAATGGCTTTTGTGCACAGTGGTGGACATGTAATTGAACGTATTTTACAACCTGGCGAAATGCTAAAAGTAGATACCGGTTGTATTGTGGCATTTACACATGATGTGAACTACGATATTCAATTTGTTGGTGGAATTAAAAACACTTTATTTGGTGGCGAGGGCGTATTTTTTGCCACCTTATCAGGCCCTGGAAAAGTTTGGATTCAAACCTTACCTATAAGCCGGTTGGCCGGAAGGTTAATGTCTTATGCATCATTTAATAGAAAAGAAGAAGGCAGTGTACTTGGAGGGTTAGGTAATATATTGGATGGCGATGGACGTTGGTAATTAACCAATATTTATAAATAAAAACGAGGCTGTTTCTGAATTGAAACAGCCTCGTTTTTTATGGTGCAATGCGCGTTGCACAATGCACGAATATTCTGTGATGCATCATTTTTTATTTAACAGAGAAGTTTCTTCCTATACTCACCCCAAACCAGTTTTCGTATTTACCACCACGAATAATAGGTGTATACGTCATTCTAAAACAAACCTTATTGGTTTCAATCACCCTAAAACCAATGGCTGCCGTGGGTACAACTTCTCGTTCGGTTGCACTTTTGTTTACCAATGTAAAACCAACTCCCAATTCAATTTTTTCTTTACGTTCTCTGCTTCCCAATAAAACCGAAGTTGTAAACGGAGCCAGCACAGCACCTTTGTCCATTTCAATTTTGTTAAGCAACCAGCCATCAGTAAAACTATAGGCCACACCTACCCTTCCTACCCAACCTAATTTGGTACTGCGGTACAATATTTTTTCGTAGTTTAGTGAATATAAAAAAGCGGCACCACCCAACTCAACATACCAATTATTTAATCCATCAGGTTCGCGGTATGGTTTCTCTTGTGCCAAAAGATTTAACGGAATTATGAATATACTTAACCATAAACAAATGGTAACTTTGGTGGTGTATTTACACATGAAATTTTTTCTTAATAAGATTCTGCAATATTATCAAATATTTTGCAACCTCAGCCTTGATGTGGTAGGTGGAGTTATTTGCAACATGCTGGCTATAACATACAGCTATAACATTAACGCACCTAAAGCGTGGTATATTGTTTTACCGTTGGGCACTTGGCTTATATACTTAACCGATCATGTGGTTGATGTTATGCGTACGGATAAGGTGTATCCAACCCCACGACATCAATTCATTAAAAAATACTTAAAACCAATTATTGCTTTGTGTGTGGTTATTATTTTAATCATGATAGCTGCCACAATTATTTATTTTGATGAGCAGTTGATTACTGTTGGCTTTATTATGTCGGGGGTAATTATTTTACACTTAATGTTAGCTAGGCTTAATCCTCAATCAAAAAGTATCATTAATAACAAAGAATTTGGTGTAGCATTTATTTATGCATCTTCCATTTTTATTTACCCATTATTTCATAGTTTTTTAACCATTGGGTTTGATGCCTTATTTTATCTCTTTATCTTGTTCTTACTTGTTACTTACCAAAGTTTATTGCTGTGTTCCATCATTGAATATCCTATTGATATGCTAATGAACAACACCAGCTTTATCAGAACAATGGGGCTACAAAAAGGTGTAGTAATTTTTCAAGGTATTACTTTATCTGCCTTTATTTTGTTAGTGTTTATCACCATTGGCCTAAACTTTTACAACCCAGCTTTGCCTGCTTTTTATTTTTTAATACTAGCGGGTAATTACCTCATTTACCTGAAAAGAGATAAGCTGAAACAGCATTTTATATACCGTAAAATTGCAGAGTTGCTTTTTTGGTTACCTGCTTTAGGGTTGTTGTATTGAAGTGTTTTTTTACAACAATGTTTTAGGAGGAATAACCACTAAGTTCGCAGAGTTTTTCACGAAGTACACAAAGGATTACCTCTCACAGAACACTCAGAATTGCACAGAAGTTCTCAATTCAACCACTGTCAGGGTTTGTAACCACTGACAGGGCTTTACTCCCATGCCGAAGGCTTCTCTCTGCGACCTCAGCGTTTCATTAGTTCCCGTGCCAAAGGCATTCCCTCCTTTGTGCCTCTGTGCCCCTGTAGTTCAACCGAAACTCGCTGTAGTTCTGCCCCCACAAAAAAACCGCTCCAAAATTTCTTCTGAAGCGGTTTATTTTATCTTTAATTAAAAAGCTTATTTCTTTTTGTTGGGTTGATTCATATCCATACCACGTGCCTTAGCCATGTCTTCCAACTTTTGCTGGAATTTACTTTTAGTCACAGGCTTCTTTTTGTTCTCCTGAATTTGAGCATGCATCTTGGCATCATCAACAAAGCTACGTATTAACAGCTGCTGACCGATGGTAAATAAATTACTTACAAAGTAGTAGTAATTTAAACCCGCTGCAAAACTGTTTAACATAAACAAGAAAATTACAGGCATAAAGTAACTCATCCATTTCATCTGACCTGTCATACCACTTTGCTCGTTATTGTACACTGCATACACAACAGATGAAATAGTCATTAACAATGCAAATAAACTCACGTGGCTTCCATACCCGGGAATGTGGAATCCGAATTCCAACACACTATCATACGTACTTAAATCCGGTGCCCATAAAAACGCTTGTTGGCGTAATTCAAATGCACTTGGAAAAAATTGGAACATCGCCACCAATATTGGCATTTGTAATAAAACCGGAATACAACCACCTAAAGGATTTACACCTGCTTGGCGATAAATCTTCATGTTCTCTTGTTGTATTTTAGTCATGTCATCACCAAACTTTTCTTTTATCTCATCCAACTCTGGTTTTAACACACGCATTTTTGCGGTTGATAAATACGATTTGTAAACCAACGGGAACAATATGGTTTTAACGATTAATGTCAACAAGAAAATAATTAAACCAAAACTACTTACGTATTGGCTTAAGAAATAAAATACGTTTACAGTTAAATATTTATTTACCCAACGGAAAATACCCCAACCCATTGGCACAATACGCTCCAATTGGTTTTCGTCAAGTTTTGCCAAGGTTTTATAATGGTTCTCGCCAAAATAAAACTTCATGCCAAACGATTCGCTAGGTGTGTGGTTGTATGGCACCACTAAATTTGCACTTAGTTGTTTAATGTATTGTTGGGTAGCATCGTTTTTGGTTTCAACCTTTGCGCTGGCAAATTCTGTTTCGGCAATTAAACTGGCGTTGAAATATTGTTGCTTAAACGAAACCCATTTTACAGGAGTAGTTAAATCAACAACCTCTTCTTTGGTTTCCGAAATATAATCTGGTTCCTCGGCAGTTGTTTTGTAATAAATAGTTGTGGTGCGGTGTTCGGCATCAAATGTTTTTTCTTGCTGACGAATTTTGGCCGACCAGTTCATGTCAATAAAGTTAGCACCTGCAGCAATGTTTTTGTCCATTCCTACCAAGTTTAACTGATAGCTAACCATGTTGGTTTTATCACTAAAAGCGTAGTGTTGTTCAATGTATTGGTTAGGGCCTACTTCAACTTTCATACTTAAACCTTTTCCATCTGCATCTGGCTGTGGGGTAAAGTATAAATCAGCAGTATTTATTTGTTTGCCATCGTTGGTTTTAAAAGTGTAATTCAACTCTTCGTTGGTACCATCAAACAAAATAAGTTCGGTGCCATCATATTTTTTATGATTTTTAAGTACCACCTTTTTTAATGCACCACCTTTATTGCTAAAGGTTAACAACATATCGTTGTTTTCTAAGGTAGTAAACGATTCTTTACCAATAGCCGCAGAGGCAAACGTACCATATGATGCTTTAATAGCTGTGGTATCGGTAGTTAATGCTGCACTATCTGCTTTAGCCTTTAACGACAACAAGGCTTTTGCGGCACTGTCTTTTTGCGATTGAACAAGTAAAATTGAATCTTTTTGTTGTTGCAACGTTTTTAGTTCGGCATCACTAGGTTGATTTATCCAGGCAAAAGTTACCAAGATTGCAAAAATCAACCCAAGGCCAATCATTGAATTTCTATCCATTATATTTAATTATGCTTCTTTAAACAGCGTGCAAAAGTACTATTTTTTAGGTAGCTACCACACAAATAGCCCATGTTTGGCCGTTTTTTAGGTGAAACCCTATTTTACAACGACTTAAGTACTTTATTTACGCGGCTTTACCACTTACTGTTTACATTTTTTTAGCTTTGCCCCATGTTAGGATTAAAATTAGCTACCGACCCACGTTGGGCCAATGCAGCAGAAAAATCGTTAGAAGAAGTTTTGATTGACCACGCCTACTGCGAGCAAAAAGCAGCCACAACCGGCATATCCTTAATAGTACAATACCCCGAGTTTGAAAAAATGGTAAAAACCTGCACGGCCATTGTTGCCGAAGAATGGGGACATTTTAGAAAAGTATTAAAAGAGCTGGATAAACGTGGGTTTAAGTTTGGACCGCAGCGTAAAGATGCTTACGTAAACGAATTGATGAAATTGATAACCCGTGGGGGCGATAGAAACGAACAGGTAGCAGAGCGTTTGTTGTTATTGGCCATGATTGAAGCCCGCAGTTGCGAACGTTTCAGGGTATTATCGTTAAACATGAGTGACCCTGATTTGCGTGAATTTTACCACGAGTTTATGGTAAGCGAAGCCGG
>CAZRVA010000019.1:14677-33256 GCA_964603255.1 uncultured Chitinophaga sp. | reverse complement strand
CATTCATACCGCGGATGCAGAGCGATTTTAATAGAGACATATCTTATGACAATCACCTTTTAATATCAGAGGCAATATGGAACGCCACAAGTAACTTTTACATATTTAACCGTAGTACAAATCAATACATCAAAATCACAGGATCATCAGATAAATTCAGGGATGAAATTGCTGAAGTATTTAAATCTAATGACAACATTTACAAAAATATAAAGAGCGGAAAATACACGCCTGAACATATTGGTTTCATTGTTAAAATATACAACAGTACTTTTCGTAAAATATAAAAGTAGAATACCTTAAGATTTTATCCCCCCGTTCTTTCTGTCGTGACATCCATATGAGCGGATTGTTTTAACACATCACACCCTCAACGTTACCAAACTCACACCATCGCCACCTAGTTCAATGTGTTCATCGGTTACGTATTCTACTTGTTTGCTCTTTTTTAAATACTCGCGCACCAATTTGCGCAATATGCCATAACCTTTGCCGTGTACAATACGCACTTGTTTAAAGCCCAATAAATAAGCGTCATCAATGTACTCTTGTAGTTTTTTCATGGCTTCTTCTCCCCTTGTGCCTATTAGGTTTAACTCGGTTTGAAAATTTTGCATGCGGCTGTTTACATCAAAACTGGTAACGGTTTGTTTTATGGCCTTTTTGGTTGAAGTAGGAACTACTTCCAGTTTATGTACATCAACCCAACTTTGTAAATCGCCAAAACCAACCAAGGCTTTATTCTTTTTCAGTTCAATTACTTGTCCGTCTACTGCCTGCCCATCAAGCCTTACGGTTGCGCCTACAACCAATGGTAAAACAGTTGTTGTTGTTTTAACTACTTTTTTAGGCGCAGCTTGTTGGTGTGCAGTAGTATCTTGTTTTAGTTGCTCTACTTCTTGTTTAATTTCACTGCGTACTTTCCTAATGGTATCGGTATCGGCTTTCTTTTCCCTAATTTCTCGTATGGTATTTTCTATGCGGCTGTTGGCTTCGCTAATAATGGCCAAAGCTTCTTGTTTGGCTTTGTTCAGCAACTGCTTTTTATTGGTTTCAATTTCGGTTTTTAGTTTTTCGTACTCCTCCATCAATTGTTTGGTTTTGGAGTCTTTTTCTTCAAACCTTTTTTTCAACTCGTTTACATGATTTTTTTCGCGTTCCAATTCAATCAATAAATCATCCAAACGTTTTTGTTTATCGCCAACCTTGTTGCGCGCATAACTTATAATGGCATCATTTAATCCTGTTTTTTGTGCAATTTCAAATGCATAAGAACTACCCGGCTGGCCAATTTCTAATTTATAAAGCGGTTGCAATTTTTCTTGGTCAAACAACATACGGGCATTAATTAAACCTTTGGTGTTTCCTGCAAAGTTTTTAAGGTTACTGTAATGCGTATTTACCACACCAAAAGCTTGTTTAATGTTTAGTCGGTTTAAAATGGCTTCGGCCAGCGGACCACCAAATTGCGGGTCGGTTCCCGTACCAAACTCATCAATTAAAAACAAAGTTTTGGCATCGGCAAACTCCGTAAAATATTTCATGTGTTTAAGGTGAGAACTGTAAGTACTTAAATCGTTTTCAATACTTTGTTCATCGCCAATATCAACCATTACATCGCTAAACACACTCATTTGCGAGTGGCTTTTACATGGCACCAACAAACCACATTGCAGCATGTATTGCATTAAACCAATGGTTTTTAACGCAACTGATTTACCGCCCGCATTTGGGCCCGAAATAACCAAAATGCGTGCATCGCGGTTTAAATTTAAACTAAGTGGTATTACAGGTAAACCTTGTTTTTGGTGACTTAACTTTAACAACGGATGGTAAGCATCAACCAAGTTTACCACAATGTGTTTGCTTAGTATGGGCATATCGGCATCAAGCTCAATAGCCAATAAAGCTTTAGCCCTAATAAAATCTATAATACCCATGCGTTGTAAATACTTTTCCAACTCGGGTAAAACAGGTCTGAGTTTATCGGTTACTTCAATTAAAATACGTTCACGCTCGCGTTTGTATTGTATTTGTAACTCACGAATAATGTTATTGGTTTCAAAAATTTCGGCCGGTTCTAAATACACGGTTTGTCTGGTAGCCGATTCATCATGTACCAAACCCGAAATTTGTCTTTTGTGTTCGGCTAAAATAGGCAACACCAAACGTCCGTCACGCACCGTTATACCGCTATTGGCAAGCCAACCTTGCGCTTGTGCTTTTTCAAAAATTTGGCTCATGCGTTTGCGCACTTCCTTCTCGCGATCTTGTATTTTAGCCGATATTTTTGATAACTCGGGCGAAGCATTTGGTTTTAGTAAACCTTCGTTATCCAATATACGCTCAATGTATTTTACAACTTGCTGGTTGTAAACAATGCCGGCAAACAAAGCAGCAGCATGCGGGTATTTATCGTTACGTTCTTCAAAGTATTTACAAATAGCAGCAAAGGTTTGCATCAACAACCTAATTTGGTGCAATTCGTCTTCCAGTAAAAAAGTGCCATCAATGGCAGCCTTACGTATGTAGGGTTGAATATTATAATAATGCTCGGCCGGAAAAGGATTATCTTCGGTAAGTATACGTTTAAACTCTTGCGTTTGATACAGCATTTTTTCAACTACATCAAACCTGTTGGCAAAACGCATTTTTCCAACATACTCAACCCCAACCTCACTAATACACTTATTAATAAGTAACTGCTTTATCTGGTCGAATTCTAACTTTTGCTCTATATGTTTTGGGTATGGCATTATTTTCTTAAAATACTTTCTTGTACACTTAATCGCTCAATAATTTTGTTGTAAACACTATCAAACACAACAGGATTATTGGTATAGTACTGATAACTTGCTTTAAACTGTTCGGGGGTAATATTATGTTTTTTATAAATCTGCTCGTACATACCCAAAGCCCTGCGTACTGTGGTATCGCCACCTTTGGGCTCTGTGGTTAAAAGTCCTTCGGCCAAATGCATATCATACAAAACTGCCTCCATTTGTTGTTGAGTTAACACGTTGGCGGGCAATTGGTTTTGGTTTGAGTTTGAACAAGCCCAAAACATTACTGCACAAATTGCTACGAAAAGATATTTTTGCATGATTGATTTTTTAAAATATGATAGCTGCAAATATTGAAAAAATAAGGCAACAATTACCGGGCCACGTAAAACTTATTGCGGTAAGTAAAACAAAACCCATAGAAATGTTGCAAGAAGCCTATGCAGCCGGTCAGCGTGCTTTTGGCGAAAACAAAGTACAGGAAATGGCAAGCAAACAGCCTTTAATGCCAGCCGATACCGAGTGGCATTTAATTGGCCACTTGCAAACCAATAAGGTAAAATACATTGCACCTTTTGTACATTTAATACACGCGGTAGACAGTATTAAATTACTTGAAACCATTAATAAAGAAGGCCTTAAAAACAACCGAACAATTAATGTATTGCTGCAAGTGTACATTGCAAAAGAAGAAACCAAATTTGGGTTGAGTAATGATGAGGTGATTGAATTGTTAAATTATGCATCAACGCAACAACTACAAAATGTAAGTATTTGTGGTTTGATGGGCATGGCCACCAACACCGATAATACCACACAAATTGAACATGAATTTGAAGGTTTACACCAATTTTTTAACACCCTAAAACAAGAAATGCACCGGTACCCGATTTTAAAACCGGAAAGTTTTAACCAGTTAAGCATGGGCATGAGCAGCGATTATGAATTGGCCATTAAACACGGCTCAACCATGATAAGAGTTGGAAGCAGTATATTTGGCGGAAGATAAAATGGAGTGAGAAATTCGAAGCACGAAGCACGAAATTCGAAACGTAGTTCAGCGAAGCTAAATTCGAAAATAGCAACGATGAACAACGTTTCGAAAAGGGAAATAATATCGAATAATGAAACGAAGTTCAGCGGAGCTAATTTTGAATGATGAATACCGAAGTGAGGAAGAAACTTAACAATAGAAAGATAATCTCCAAACCATAAACAAGAAACAAGAAACCTTAAACAAGAAACCATAAACCATAAACCATAAACCACAAACTTTAAACTAAAAACAATAACTAAACAATGAACTATACAGTAGCTGAGCGTTTAATGCGCTATGTACAAATTGATACGGAAGCAGATCCAAATTCGGACACTACACCTTCATCATTAAAACAAAAAAACTTAAGTAAACTTTTGGTAGAGGAACTACAGGCCATGGGCATTACCGATGCCGAAATGGATGAATTTGGATATGTGTATGCAACTGTAAAATCAAACCTGGATAAAAAAGTACCGACAGTTTGTTTTTGCAGCCATGTAGATACTGCACCTGATTGCAGCGGTAAAGATGTAAAACCTATTTTGCATAAAAACTGGGATGGCAGCGATATTGTATTGCCGGATGATCACACACAGGTATTGAGCAAAAACAACCACCCGTATTTAAATGAGCGCATTGGCGATGATATTATTACCGCAAGTGGTAAAACCTTATTGGGTGCTGATGATAAAGCCGGTGTGGCCATTATTATGAATGTGGCGCAATTGTTACAAGAACACCCTGAAATTAAACATGGCGACATCCGTATTTTATTTACACCCGATGAAGAAATTGGTCGTGGTGTAGATAAAGCCGATATGAAAAAACTAAATGCTGATTTTGGTTACACCCTTGATGGTGGCGAGCGCGGACATTTAGAAGGAGAAAACTTTAGTGCTGATGCATGCACCGTAATTTTTAACGGAGTTAGTGCGCATCCGGGTTATGCCAAAGGCAAAATGGTAAACTCACAAAAAGTAGCTGCCTATTTTATCAATAGTTTACCAAGCGATAAATTAACTCCTGAAGTAACCGAAGGTTATGAAGGTTTTGTGCATCCGGTTGCAGTAAGTGGTGGATTAGAGCAAACCAAAGTGCAATTTATTATCCGCGATTTTGTTACAGCTAAATTAGCCGAGCACGAAAACATGTTGTACGAGTTAGCACAAAAAGCCATTGAAACATTTCCGGGTGCAAGCTTTGAGTTTGCTGTAAAAGAACAATACCGCAACATGAAAGAAATTTTAGACCAACAACCACATGTGATGCAAATTGCTGAACAAGCCTATAAAAATGCAGGCTTTACTCCTACCATTACCAATATTAGAGGAGGAACCGATGGCAGTCGTTTAAGTTTTATGGGATTGCCGTGCCCTAATATTTTTACAGGCGAAATGGCCATACACAGTAAATTAGAATACGTAAGCGTACAAGACATGCAAAAAGCAGTTGATGTATGTTTAGAGATATCCAAGCTTGTAGCTGAGAGATAATTATATCAAACCCTACTAATTTTATTTTCATAATTAGTAGGGTTTCTTCTATTTGTGGTGGGCATCATCATTTAATACTTATCCAGTTTCCTGATTTGATGATGCCATGATTTTAATCAATATACCTAAATTAAATATATAATGGTTTGGTTTAGTAAAATGTATACCTACCTTTGTAAGTGAACACTTACTTACAAAAACATCTAATATGAATGTTACCAGCTTTACAGAAAGGCAAATAGAAATAATGGAAGCTGCCACTCATCGTATTGACAGCCATGGTATACAAGAGTTAACCATAAAAAACTTAGCCGCAGATTTAAATCTTTCGGAAGCGGCATTATACCGCCATTTTAAAAGTAAGAATGAAATATTACTTGGGTTAATAACCTACTTTGTTTCGAGCATGAACAAGCGCCTTGCCGAGATCTTAACGGATGAAGAACAACACCCATCAGAACAACTGAAGGCTATGTTCGATTCACAACTAAAAACATTCGTTAAAAAACCTGCAATCATTAGTATCATTTTTTCGGAGGGAATTTTTCAGTTTAATAAAGAACTAACCGATAAAGTATCCGGATTAATGGATATTATGCGTAACAACATCATATCTATCGTAAAAAAAGGTCAGGAACGAGGGGTTTACGCCAAACTATTGGCACCAGAAACCATTGCCACCATTGTAATGGGAAGCATGCGTATGGTGGTTCTTAAATGG
Source organism: uncultured Chitinophaga sp. (assembly GCA_964603255.1). Taxonomy (GTDB): domain Bacteria; phylum Bacteroidota; class Bacteroidia; order UKL13-3; family UKL13-3; genus UBA6183. The sequence goes on along the minus strand of CAZRVA010000019.1, from coordinate 27,220 downwards.
AAAATATCAGGACATAAATCAAACCTTGTTAACGATGGCAAAGTGGTATTATCAGGCTTATTAAAAATGTTAGAATCATGAAAATAAAATTCCTTTTAACTTCGCTTTTAAGTCTTGCGCTTTGGGGTTGCAACAACTCTTCAAACCAAACAAATAGTATGCCTGCCAGCAACAGTATGGAGCAAACGCAACATCAAACTAACCAAAACGAACACAATATTGAACTTGAAAACGGTAAAAAATGGAAAGTTGTTGATGAAATGCTAACTATTATTCGCAATATGGAAAATGATGTTAATGCACATGCTCAAACGCCTGACAGAGATTTAAAACAACTTGCCACTAAGTTACAAACCAATATCGATTTGTTAACTTCAAATTGTACGATGGAAGGTAAAGCACACGATGAGTTGCACAAATGGCTATTGCCTTACATAGATCTGGTTGATGTGCTTGCTAAATCAACTAATAATAACGAAGCCGAAAAAAACTTCAATGCCATAAAGCAATCATTTGTAACATTTAATCAGTACTTCCAATGAACTTAAAAGAATTACATCAAGAACCCAAGCCGGTGTCGGCAGTTTCAGTTTTTAAAACAGAAGCAAATAACACAACTGCCATACAAATTGCAAAAGGCGAAACCTTAAAAGAGCACATTACCAAATATCCTGCACTACTTGTTTGTGTTACTGGACAAGTTATTTTTGAGAACGAGAAGGGTTTAAAAATCACACTCAACAATAGCGATTATATAACTATTGAGCCGATGGTAAAACACTGGATTAATGCCATGGAATTAAGTCAGCTAATATTAATCAAATAAATTTTTTTGCATCATGAAGTTAGTGAACACTCACATACTAATTGTATTTATCGCCCTATTGGCACTTCCCTCAAAAAGTATTCATGCACAGGCTTGGACGTTGCAACAGTGCTTAGATACGGCCAAGGTAAACAACAAAAATTTGCAGTTGGGTAAAAACAACCTTGCTATTGCCACAGAAAAACACCAAGAAGCCAAAGCAGGGTTACTTCCTAAAATAAGTGCCAATGCAGATTACAAGTATTTTACCAACATGCCCTATCAACTTTTACCATTGTCTACTTTTAATGCAATGGCACCTCAAGGACAGTTTAAAGAGGCCCAATTTGGTGTACAACACAACATCAATGCTAACCTGCAATTTTTAATGCCCTTGTACAATGCCCAAATTTATGGAGCAATTGAAGCGACAAAATTAGCAGGCGAAATAACCAACCTGCAGTATCAGAAAAGCGAAGAGCAAGTGCTGTTTGAAGTAACAACGCTTTACTACAACGCACAAATTTTACAGCACCAAATTTTATTTATTGATAGTAACTTATCTAATGCCAAAAAGTTATTGGCCAACATGGAGTTATTAAACCAACAGTTATTAGCCAAAGTAAGTGATGTAAATAAAGTAAAGCTGCAAGTTGCCCAACTAACTACCCAAAATGAAAACTTAACAAGTAAAAACAAGCAAATTTTAAATGCTCTGAAATTGTTTATGGGTTTGTCGTTAAGCCAAGAATTAGCTATTGATAACAATATTGATTTTAAGCAAATGGCAAATTACAAAAATGCATCAACCATAGAGCAAAAGTTAATTGAGACCAATGCCATACTTATTAAAAATGAAATCAAAACATTAAATAAAACCAGGTTTTTACCTAACCTTAACCTTTATGGAACATACGGCACCAATGGTTTTGGATACGACAAACAACCCAACGAGTTTTTAAAGTTTTATCCTATTGGCTTTGCTGGTGTGCAGATCTCCTACCCAATTTTTAGCGGTACAACAACACAGCGAAAATTAAATCAAAAAAGGATTGAGCAAAAAAATGTAGCACTTCAACTTTCGTTTCAAGTTGATCAAAACAATGCTCAAATAGAAAATGCATTGATGCAACGTCAGGTATCACAAAACACTGTAAAAACAATTGCACAACAAGTAGAGCTTGCTCGCGAAATCTATCATCATACAATACTTATGCAAAAAGAAGGTACCGCAAATTTAACAGATGTGTTACTGGCTGATAACGCAATACGAGAGTCGCAGCAAAACTACTTAAACGCATTGGTTGAATACTTAAAGTCTGATTTAGAACTAAAGAGAGTGAGTGGTAATTTAAAATTTTAACAAAAAACATTATGAATCCAATAAACACTAAAATAAAAAAACTTTTACCAGTTATTATCATTATAGCCCTTGTTGCTGTTGTGGTTATTAAACTTAAAAGCAATAAAAACACAACACAAAGTAAGGTTTATCAGTACAATAAGGAGCAGCCACTGCATGTTGATTTCGATACCATAAAACTAATAAACATTAGCCCCGAAAGCCTATACACCGGAACGTTTGAACCTAATAAGGAAACAAAGATAAGCACCGATGTGCAAGGTAAAATCAATACTATTTTGGTTGATGCAGGTTCGGTAGTAAACAAAGGTCAAGCCCTTATACAGCTTGATAATGAACTGTTAAAACTTCAACTAAAAAACATTGAAGTTCAATTAGAAGGCTTACAGGCCGATGTAAAAAGGTTTAGTGTATTAGCTAAAGCAGATGCAATTCAAGGAGTACAATTAGAAAAAGCAGAGTTAGGTTTAAAGGCCGCAAAAATTCAATATGCCACGGTTTTAGAACAGATAAATAAAACCACCATTAAAGCTCCTTTTGGAGGTGTAATTACAGCCAAACTAACCGAAGAAGGTGCTTTTGCAGCACCAGGTATGCCACTGCTTCAATTGACTGATATTACCCAATTAAAATTTACCATTAACGTGCCAGAACATTTATTAAGTAAGTTTAATATAAACCAAACCTACCCTGTTTTTTCAGATGTTTACCCCAACTTAAACCTAAACGGTAACGTAAACTTAATTGGTAGCAAAGCCAATATGGGAAATAGTTTTCCGGTACAATTATCCGTACAAAACACCAACGGTTTGAAGATAAAATCGGGTATGTTTGGTAAGGTAAAAATCGGTGACAGCGAAGAGCGAAGAGCAATCATTATTCCATCATCGTCTATTATTAATAACCAAAACACCTCACAAGTTTATGTGGTAAAAAATGGCAAAGCCCAATTACAACAGGTAGTAGTTGCCCAAATAATCAACAACCAATCAGTCATAAAAAGTGGACTCACAGAAGGTGATATCATTGTGACCAAAGGCTTTATTAACCTATTTGATGGAGCATCTGTTAAGGCCAACTAACTAAAGTAAGTATGAACATCACAGAAATTTCTATTAAACGACCATCGCTGATTATAGTTATGTTCAGCGTGTTTACCTTGTTAGGTTTTATTGGTTACAAAAACTTAAGCTACGAGCTAATGCCCGATTTTAATCAGCCAGTGGTGGTAATAAAAACAGGTTATCCAGGGGCTGAGCCCAACGAGGTAGAGACATCTGTTTCGCGCAAAATTGAAGATGCCTTATCCAATCTGGAGGGTGTAGATTATTTGGTTACAAAGTCATTACCCAATGCATCGGTTATAATAGCCAACTTAAAGTATGGTACCAATTTGGATAAAACCATGCAAGATGCACAAAGGTATATTGACAACATTAAAAGGGATTTACCGCAGGATATTCAGAGTCCGGTTATGAGTAAAGTTTCGCCAAACGACTTACCAATCATGTCTATTAGCGCTGCAGCAAACTTACCTGCCGAAGTTTTTTTTCAAAAAATGAAAGATGATTTTTTGCCACAAATACAACAAATAAAAGGTGTAGCAGAAATAACAATTTTAGGTGGAGAACAGCGCGAAATACAAGTTAAAATCAACCGAGAAAAACTTAAACTTTACCGTGTTTCTATGTTGCAGGTTGTAGAATCCATTAATCGATCGGGATTGGATTTACCTGCAGGAAAAATACAAACTACAACAGAAAATAATCCGGTTAGGTTTAATGCAAAATTTACCTCTTTGTCAGACCTACAAAATGTACAAGTGGCTATGCCTTTACCTAGTAGTCCGGTTTATGTAAAAGACGTTGCCGAGGTAATTGATGGCACAAAAGAAACCACTTCTATAAGTAGATTAAATGGTAAAAACGGTATTGGGTTATTGATAAAAAAACAAGGTGATGCCAATGCAGTTGAAGTATCAAAATTGGTACGTGAAAAACTAAAATACATTGAGCACCAAAACATTAACCATTTGGTGCAGTTTATTATTGCAGATGATAGTACCGATAATACTATTGCTGCTGTTAACTCGGTAATTTTTGATCTTATTCTTGCGGTTGTTTTGGTTTCATTGGTTATGCTCTTGTTTTTACGAAGTTTCCGAAATGCATTGATTGTTATCGTGGCCATACCAACTTCATTAGTTACTGCATTTGCTGTAATGTGGCTTTTAGGTTATACCTTAAACTTAATGACACTTTTAGCCATGTCGCTTATTATTGGTATTTTGGTTGATGATGCCGTGGTAGTGCTTGAAAACATTCAAAAACACCTAGATCAAGGAAAAGCAAAACGCGCGGCTGCATTAGATGGAAGGATGGAAATTGGCTTTGCGGCTTTATCTATAACCTTGGTTGATGTGGTTGTGTTTTTACCCATACTTTTTTTACAAGTATTTGTTGCCGATATGTTAAAGCAATTTTCGGTAGTTGTAGTAACATCAACACTTACAAGTTTGTTGGTTGGTTTTACATTAACACCTTGGCTTGCATCACGCATTGGCAAAAAAGAAAACCTTTTACCTAATAATCCTTTCAACAGGTTTTTAATTTGGTTTGAACATCAATTAGAACGCTTTAATAACTGGTATGGAAGTAAGCTTGATTGGGTGTTGAACCACAAACTTATTTTTAGTGGTATTGTGTTGTTGTTGTTTGTTTTAACTGTTGGTGTAATGAAACAAGGCATCATTGGTAAAGAACTTATTTCAACCGGAGATCAAGGTAAATTTAGAATGGCATTAGAGTTTGATAAATCAACCTCAATTCAGCAAAACAATAATGTAGCTCAACAAATAGAAACATACATCTTAAGTAAGCCTGAAGTACTGACTGTGTTTAGCAATATTGGCGGACCAAGCACAGGCATTGGTAGCCTTGGAGTAGGCAATCCGAATAAAACAGAATTTACCATACAACTCAAGCCTAAAAAAGAACTGAAAAATTTGCCCACTGAAAAATTTATGTTGCAGCTTAGAGAAGAGTTAAAATCTCGTTATGCTAGTATCAACTATTCTATGGCAACGTTAGGCTTAATTCCAAGAACAGCGCCAATTGAGATTACTTTAAGTGGTAGCCAACCTGATTTGGTAATGAAAGCGGCTGAAGAACTTAAAAACACCATCGAAAAAATTCCGGGTGCAGATAACGTTAGACTATCAGTTGAACAAGGAAATCCCGAGTATAAAATTGTTCCCGACAAAGACAAAATGCAACGCCTTGGACTATCTTCGGCATTGGTGGCAATGAACCTCAGGACAGCGTTTAGTGGCAATGATGATGCTACTTTAACCGAAAACGGAACTGAATATCCGATAAGAATTTGGTTGAATGATTTTAACCGAAAAGACTATAATGATTTGCAAAACCTGGTGGTTATTAATCCACAAAACATTCCTATTGAACTCTCACAATTTGCATTAATAGAGCAAGACAACTCCCCTTCTTTATTAGAACGTAAAGATCGCCAACCTGCAGTAACACTAACCGCAGATGCCTTAGGACGACCATCTGGAACTGTGGCAGATGATGTTGTGAGTTACTTAAAACAAAACCCATTACCCAATGAAATTCAAATGACATGGGGTAGCGATATAAAAAGACAAAACGATAGTTTTGGCGCACTTGGTTCTGTATTGCTTGTTTCCTTCTTACTCATTTATTTAATTATGGTTGCCTTGTACGATAGTTATGTGTATCCATTCGTGGTATTGTTTTCTATACCAGTTGCAGCCATCGGTGCGTTTTTTGCACTTAACTTATCACTCAGTAATTTAAGTTTGTTTGCTTTATTGGGTTTAATCATGCTTATGGGTTTGGTTGTTAAAAATGCCATTCTAATTGTCGATTTTACCAATCAATTAAAAACCGAAGGAGTTCATTATAAAGAGGCATTAATTATTGCAGGTAAAAGTCGCATGCGCCCAATTTTAATGACCACACTTTCTATGGTGGTGGGTATGTTACCTATTGCTATGGCTACAGGAACAGCTGCCGAATGGAAAAATGGATTAGCGTGGGTAATTATTGGTGGACTGTTATCATCACTCATACTTACTGTATTCTTAGTTCCTATGGTATATTATTTAGTGGATAGAATAAAGGAAAAAGTACAGACCAAAAGCACCCATCAATAATTTCTGTGTAGGTTAGTTTGATTATAATACTACCGCAACCTATCGGCTAAATAAATATTAGCGTTTATATTTTGTTTCAAACCCAAGCTGCTTCAACAAATATTGAGGCAGCTTTCTATTTTACTCTCATACCATTAAGTAATCATTTGGTATTAACAGCTGTCATCCTTATTTTTACTGTAACCAAATTTTATGAAACAAACTGCTATTGTTTTTTCGTTACTATTAACTTTTGCCTTTACAAACTGCAAGGACAAATGTTTTGATGATATGCCCAATTACAGAAGTAATGACTATGGCAAAACATTATCCATTAACATCACCCAAAATAACAACCCGGTTAGTTTTGATAGCGTAACAGTTGTATATCCTATACTTAAAAAAGTATCATTAAGCAGAACACCACTTAGTTTAAACGACAGCCTGATTACACTTATTTTAAGAAACCCCAATACACTTGCAGACACATTAACCATTGGTTACGAGGTAAGTAGTAATTACAATTTTGAATGTGAAAAGGCATATGTAGGAACGGGCAATCACTTCGTACGTTACAGCTCATTTGATAGCAGTTATTTCATAAGCTTGACATTAGCACCATGAAAAAACTAGCATTAATAACATCGTTTTTATTGTTTAATATCAACCTGTTTGCACAACATCAATTTTCGGTGGGTTTAGGATTAGGCAATGTTGCTAAAACAACTGCCACACAATTATCAGAGTCTTTGGGCAAAAAACATTTGGGGTTTGATGTGAGCCTTCGTTATTCGAAAATAAACCATTATGCCGCATATTTAGAGTATACGTTTGCCAGAGTTACCACTTCCGAAGGTGCATCAACCCACCAGATAAATTGGTTAGATGTGGTGCATCAACCCAAATTTAAACTAATGTATGCACCAATAACCCATAGCATTTTACAACACGAAATTGGTGGAAGTTTAACATCCAATTTTTCAAACAACACACGCACCATTTCAACAACCGATGCTTTTGGTAGCATTTATAAAAAAGATTATATCCAGCAATTAAACACGTTTGGGCTTGGTGCTACTTATCGCCTCAATTTAAAACTAAACAGATTTACCTTGGTTTGGGAAACTGAATTTGGGAAAGTTTTGGATGATGATACCATGAACTCTACTCATTACATACACGGTTATGGTTTACCGGTTGGCGAACATGGTTTATATGTAAACATGGATATTGAATTGTATTACTCCTTAAACAAAATTAAAAGCGATAACCAACCACGCAAAAGCGACAACAAAACCTACGAGTTTAAATAACGACTTAGGCGTTGATCGCACTCCAATTAAGTTTTATTAAGAAAAAGTTGCTTGCATAACAACTTTTTATATTTTTGTTCCTATGGGTTTAGAAAACGACATCAAACAGAAGAAATTTGACACCGAGCAAGAAAAAGCAGCCATTAACATACTATTTACGGCTAGTTGGGTTGATGCAAGTAACCTAAGAAGGTTAAAACCACACGGCATTACACCACAACAATTTAATGTGTTGCGCATATTACGTGGCTCTTATCCTAAAAAATTAATGTTGTTTGATATTGCCTCACGCATGATTGATAAAAACTCTAATGCCACCCGATTGGTAGAAAAATTACGCGCCAATAATTTAGTTACCCGCGAACAATGCCCTGATAACAGAAGGCAGGTAGATATTGCGATAACACAAAAAGGTTTAGACCTTTTGGCAGAAATTGACAAAGAAACTGACAATTGGCTAAAAACCTTTAAAAACCTTTCTGTTGCTGAGTTTAAGACCCTAAACGGATTATTGGATAAACTCCGAGGATAAATTTTTTGTGACAATATTTGTATATACATATATTGTTTATACATTTGTATGGTGTTTGATGGTAAGTTATCATCATAAGAATTGATAAAAATATGAAAACACTTATTCATAGAGCCGAAAACAGAGGCCATGCAAATCATGGTTGGCTTAACGCAAAACACTCATTTAGTTTCGCTAATTGGTACGACCCAACTAAAATACATTTTGGGGCACTGCGCGTTTTAAATGATGATGAAGTGGCACAAGGCATGGGCTTTGGCAAACACCCGCACGATAACATGGAAATTATCACCTTGGTGCAGGAAGGCTCATTGGAACATAAAGACAGCATGGGTAATGGCAGCATCATGAAACCAAATGATGTGCAAGTGATGAGTGCGGGTACAGGTGTTTTTCACTCGGAAATGAACCCGGATAAAAACAACCCGGTTAAGCTTTTCCAAATTTGGGTATTCCCGGATAAAGGCAATGTTACGCCACGTTACGATCAAAAAACATTTTTGCCTGAACACAGAAAAAACAAATGGCAAGAAATTATTAAACCGGATACGCAACAAGAAGGCGATGCGATATTTATTCATCAGCAAGCATGGTTTAATTTAACCGATTTAGATGCAGGTAATGAGATAAAATATAACAGTAAAAAAACAGGCAACGGTGCTTATGTGTTTGTAATTGAAGGTGATGTTGAGGTGGCCGGTGAAAAACTGAAAAGACGCGATGCCATTGGTATATCAGAATACAATGATTTTAACATCAAAGCTTCATCCAACGCACGCATATTGGTGATGGATTTACCAATGCTTGAATTAGAATATTAAACAACCAACAAACAAAAAATATAAAACATGACTACAACATCAAAATGGGCAATTGACCCTTCGCACAGCGAAATTTCATTTAAAGTAAAACACTTAGTTGTAACAACCTTAACTGGTAAATTCGAAACTTTTGAAGGTGGTTTAGAAACTGCTAACGAAGATTTTTCTGATGCTAACATTAGCTTTACTGCTGATGTAGCAAGCATAAGCACTGGTAATGCAGACAGAGATGGTCACTTAAAATCTGATGATTTCTTTAACGCAGAAGCTTTCCCTAAAGTAACTTTTACATCAACCAGCTTTACAAAAACCGGTGATGGCGAGTACAAATTAGCAGGTAACATTACTTTACGCGATGTAACTAAACCTATTGAATTAACTGTTGAGTACGGTGGAACAGCAACTGATCCTTGGGGTAATGTAAAAGCCGGTTTTGAAATAAACGGTAAAATTAAACGCAAAGAGTTTGGCTTAAAATGGGATGCATTAACCGAAGCAGGTGGTGCAGTAGTGAGCGATGAGGTTAAACTTCATTTAAACGTTCAATTGGTTAAACAAGCATAATTGATAATTGCTCTCGGCCCAAAAAGCCGAGGGCAATTATTTAAACACACATGGAAAAATCAAACCAAATAAACCACCCTATCCTACCCTTACTTGAAACAAGAAAAAGTATTCGTGCTTTTGCATCAACCCCGGTTGAGCAAGAAAAACTAAACAGCATTTTTGAAGCTGCACGTTGGAGTTTTAGCACATCAAACCAACAGCCTTGGCGTTTTATATACGCACACAAAAACCAACCATTATGGCAAACCATTTTTGATACCTTAATGGATGGTAACAAACCTTGGAACCAACATGCACCTGTATTAATTTTAGCTTTGGCAACCAAAAACATGGGCAATGGTAACAACTATTACTACAACCTGCACGATTTAGGTGCAGCAACCATGGCAATGAATTTACAAGCTGTTTCGTTGGGTTTACAATTACACCCTATGGCCGGCTTCCATAAAGATAAAGCAATTGAGTTATTAAATATTCCTGATAGCTTAACGCCTGCAACAGTTTTGGCATTGGGTTATCCGGGGCAAGATTTATCGGCACTAAACGAGTTTCAACAAAAATCGGAAACAACACGTGGCGAGAGATTTTTGCAAGAAGAATTTGTTTTTAACAGCAAACTTTAAAACATAAAACCATGAAACGTAAAAACTTTTTAAAAGCGGGTTTATTGGCATCGGCCGGTTTATTTTTAAAAGGCGCATCGGCAATTGAGGTAATGACCAACAACAACGATGAGTTATTGCCAATAGACAATGTTGGTTTTAACCACATTCCTCCAACGCAATCTAAAGTAAAAACTAACATGGTTTTGCATAAAGCCAATACACGTGGTGGTGCTAACCATGGATGGTTAAATACCAAACATACCTTTAGTTTTGCCAACTATTACAACCCCGAGCGCATGAACTTTGGCGTGTTGCGTGTGTTAAATGATGATGTAATTGCAGGTGGAACGGGCTTTCCTAAACATCCGCATGATAACATGGAAATTATTTCTATTCCGCTTTATGGCGATTTAGAGCATAAAGATACACTTGGTAATGTAAGCGTAATTAAACAATACGATATACAAACCATGAGTGCCGGTACCGGAATTCAACACAGCGAATACAACAAAAACAAAGATAAAGAAGCTCACTTTTTACAAATTTGGTTGTTTCCAAAATCGGCCAATATCAAACCTAAATACGATCAAAAATCATTTAAACCAACCGATCGCAGAAACAAACTACAAGTGGTTGTTTCGCCTAATGCAAAAGATGGAGGCATTGCCATACATCAAGATGCTTGGTTTAGTTTAGGTAAATTAGATAAAGGGTTTAAACAAACTTATAAAATATACAAACCAGGCAATGGTGTTTATGCATTTGTAATTGATGGTGATGTTACCATTAATGGTCAGAAGCTTAACAAACGCGATGGACTTGGTATTTGGGATGTGAAAGAAATTATGATTAGTGCAGATAGCAATGCAGAATTATTATTAATGGATGTACCGATGCAAATTGGTTAATAAAAAACAATACCATGATAATTGCACTTTTAATAACAGCACTTTTAAAATTTAATGCGGGATCTTATCAAAAAACACCGCTAAGTAAAACAATGGAAAAAGATAAAATTATATACGTGTACGACCCCATGTGTGGTTGGTGCTTTGGCTTTGGAAAAGTAATGGGCGATTTTCATAAAGAGTTTAAAGATTCTTTTGAGTTTGATGTGGTGAGTGGCGGCATGGTTGTGGGCGACAGAGAGGGACCAATAGGCGATTTTGCCGATTATATTTTAGGTGCCTACAAAAAAGTAGAAGAATACTCAGGTATGAAATACGGACAACCATACCTTGATCAACTAAAAACTAAAACTTTGTGGTCATCGTCTGTTAAACCATCAATTGCTTTAGAAACATTTAAAGCATTTAACACCAAAGATGTGGTAGCGTTTTCGCACGCTATTCAATTGGCTTATTTTGTTGATGGCAAAGACTTGAGAGATGAAGAGGTTTACAAAAAACTCATCAAACCTTATGGCATAAACGAGGCTGAATTTATTAAAAAGTTAAACAGCGAAGAGATGCGCAAACAAACCAGCGATTGGTTTCAAACCACTGCAAATTGGGGCGTAACGGGTTACCCAATGGTTATATTGGTACGCAAAGGTAAATATTATGCCATTGCAAAAGGCTTTACTGATTTAGCTACATTAAAACAAACAGCAGCTACAGTTGTAGCCACTTACTAACCCGAATATTTTTTGATACATTTTACATTGTTGTGAACAAAACAACAATACACATTTTTAAAAGGCAACGTATTTTCGCAACATGAAAATCGTTGCCTTTCCTTTTGTTGATGTGTTTGTTTCCCCTATCGGAAAAATGGTGATAAAGGCCACCAAAACACATATTCATCAAATCTATTTCGATGATGAGTTTTCATCAACAATTAAAGAATCAACCTTAACTAAAAAAACCAAACAGCAGTTAACAGAGTATTTTGATGCAAAACGTTTGTCATTTGATTTACCATTAACGCAAGAAGGAACAGATTTTCAAAACCAAGTATGGGAACAGCTTTTACAAATTCCATTCGGCCAAACATGGAGTTATTTAGAACTTGCATTGAAATTTAATGACGAAAATTTAGTGCGTGCTGTTGCCGGTGCAAATGCCAAAAACAAATTGGCCATTGTAGTCCCTTGTCACCGTATTATAGCCACAGATGGAAAACTAACCGGTTACGCATGGGGATTAAAAAGAAAAAGCTGGTTACTTGATTTTGAAGCCAAATCAAGTGGCAAAAAACTCTCGTTGTTTTAATTATTTGTAAATGTTTTTTAGTCGCTCTACAATTTGAAAAACCGCAGGACAAACCTCTGTATTGTTTAACGTTTCTTTAAAAATGGTATGAATTTTACTTTGGTTGGTATGCGGATATTCACGGCATGCTTGTGGCCTGTAATCGTATAC
>CAZRVA010000019.1:0-14667 GCA_964603255.1 uncultured Chitinophaga sp. | reverse complement strand
ATACCGAACAATAATTATCAGCACCTAAAAACGTGCATGGCACTTGTTGTAACACGTAATCATTGTCTTCATCAATACGCAAATATTTATCAATAAACTGCTGCGGAGTTAGTTTTAAATGTTTACCCAAAACTTTGATATCGCGCTGCGTAAAAAGCGGCCCCGTTGTTTTACAACAATTAGCACACGATAAACAATCTATTTTTTTAAATGCATTATCGTGTAGGTTATGCACCGTTTGATCTAAATCGTTTGGGCGTTGCTTTTTAAGTCGCTCAAAAAACTTTTGATTTTCGGCACGTTTAGCTTGAGCTTGTTTTTTTAATTGAAATAAATCTGTTTGCATAAACCGCTATCTTAATAACCGTCCATCCATCACAAATGGGTACGATTTAACAATTTCTATTTTATTGGCTTTACTATGGTTTGGGTTGATGAGCAAATTAAACTCTTGTTTAACAATGGCACTTGGCACACGCATCGCCACAAATTTATTTGCATGAACAAAGTCATCGCCAAAATTTTGGGTTAAACGGTTGTGCGGATTTTCCATCCATTTATAAGGTAGTTGATTCTCTGATACTATGCTGATATCGTTGTCTGGTATTTCAATTTCAACCATGTAAAAATCAATGGGCATTTGAGTAAGCTGCATGTGCGCGGCTACTTCTAAAACCGCCAACGATCTATGTTGGCAAGTGTACAACAGAGGCACACCAATATTGTTCCACCTGCCACCAAATTTTTCTGCACCAATACCTTTTAAATCATCTTTAAAAGCCTTGCGCGCCAAACGATATACAATCATAACTAAGCAAGTACCCCGTACTCTATGCGACCTAATTCATTTTTGATGTAATCTATGCCGAAACTGTTATCTAAAAAAGATTTTGGTGCTGCACCACCTAATGCAACACTTGGCTCATTAAGCCAATTAAAGAAAGCATCAGAAGAACCAAAAACTTGAGTACCATAATTGCACAACATGGTTAATTGGGTAATTTTTTCTGATTGAAGTGGCTCAAAGGTTTTGTTTTCTGATTGATATCGCTGAATGGTACGCTCGCTTATATGCAAAAAACGACTCCATTCTGCGAGTGTAAATGGAATTTTTTTCGAAACTTTATCAAATTGTAAATACGAAACGCCATGACGAATCATATCCATGATGGATAAAACCGTGCTATCATCGGTGTTTCCGTAGGTAACTGCTGGCTCATTTACTTCCATAACCTTATTATTCAACAACAAAAATACGAAATCTGTCATTAATTACAAGTCATTTGTCGCTATTTTATAATCAGCACCGGAATTTTAACCTGATGCCTTACTTTATCAACAGTACTACCAAAAATAAAATCTTTTAAACCCATATGCCCATGAGCGCCCATCACCAAAATATCGGCATCAGTTTGGTTAATAATATTACTAATGGTACTTGCCGATTTTCCGAATCCAAGTTTAATTTCTACAGTGTATCCTTTTTCATTTAAATTTTGCTGATACACTTTTAAATTATCCAAATCAAACTGCGCTTCTTTATCTAAAATATCATTACCCATGTGTATGGCTCCAGCAGATTCAACCACGTGTATCAATAAATAACGTGCATTTTTTCCACCTAAAGACAATGCATGATGCAAGGTATTTTCATCTTGTTTACTAAAATCAACAGCAAGTGCAACGTGGTTGTATTGTGGTTTAATAACCTCGTTAATGGTAATTGCTTTACCATGCGGAATAACCGATTTGGCAATTCTTTTACGTGTTAAAAACGGCTCGAAAGTAATGTAGCAAAGCAAAACTAAGACATACACAACCAACAAAGCAATGAATATTCTTACATAAGTTAATTGACCAATTTCAGTATCAAAAAATTTAACCAACTCCTCACCTATCAACTTCATGTTTAACACCACAATTATAATTGCAGCAACCCAAGCTAAAACCTTAACGTAGTTTGCAATAACAAACTTGCCCATTATTTTTTTGCTGCTATTAAAGTGTATTAATGGAATTACGGCAAAACCTAACTGCATGCTTAAAACCACCTGACTTAAAATAAGCAAATCGCCTACTTTTTCTTCGCCAAAATAAAATATGGTAAACACCGCTGGAGCAATGGCAATTAAACGCGTAACTATCCTGCGCAACCAAGGGCTTATTCTAAGATTTAAATACCCTTCCATTACAATTTGCCCGGCAAGTGTGCCTGTAATGGTACTGCTTTGTCCGGCTGCAATTAAAGCAATGGCAAATAACGCAGGAGCCAAACTACCAAAAATACCGGTTAACAATTTATGGGCATCTTGTATATCGGCTACCTCAAAATAACCATTTTTATGAAATGCAGTTGCTGCCAAAACCAATATGGCCGCGTTCACAAAAAACGCAAGATTTAGCGCAATGGTTGAATCAATAAAATTAAACTTAATGGCACGTTTTATTCCCGCATCATCCTTTCCAAACTTACGTGTTTGCACCAACGCAGAATGTAAATACAAATTGTGGGGCATTACTGTAGCACCAATAATACCAATGGCAATATACAATGCATTACCCGATAAAGATTGTGGCATAAAACCTTTGGCAACCTCTGCCGCATCAGGTTTTACAATAAGCATTTGTACTATAAAGGATAAACCTATAATTGAAATCAACGCTAAAATAAAAGCTTCCAATTTTCTTACTCCTTTGTTTAATAAAAACATCAACAAAAAAGTATCGAGAACTGTGATTAAAACACCATAAAGCAATGGCAAATCAAACAATAGACTTAAGCCAATAGCCATACCAATTATCTCTGCTAAATCGCAAGCGGCAATTGCAATTTCGGCAAACACATACAAAGAAATATTAGCCCATTTAGCATATTGCTGGCGAGATGCCTGGGCCAAATCCCAACCTTTTACTATACCCAAACGAGCAGACAACGTTTGCAACAACAAAGCCATTAAGTTACTCATTAAAAGCACCCAAATTAGTTGGTAACCAAACTGACTTCCACCAGCTATATCAGTAGCCCAATTTCCGGGGTCCATGTAGCCCACGCTTACCAAATAAGCCGGGCCAATAAATGCAAGAAGTGTGCGCCAAAACCCTTTTTTTTCGGGAATGGAAACACTCTCGTGAACTTCGCTCAATGATTTTTCGTCAGACATATTATTTTACTTTAACCAATATATTTTTGGCCACATCTTTACTTAAATACATCGATTTTTTACCCGGCATTTCAATAGCTATAGAACCATCATATTCGTTTTTTTCTATAACCTGAATCTCAATTCCAAGCACCATAGAAATCTTGTTTAAATGTTGTAAAAAAACAGCTGTGTGATCAGCTACTCCTGTCATTACTAAATTTTGTTTTGGTTTGGCATCACACAACAAAATGAAATTTGATTTTTTAACCACACCATTTTTTGATGGTATAGGGTCACCATGCGGATCGTGTGTTGGAAAGTCTAAAAACTCATCCAATTTATCAGTTAATATTTCTGAGTTGATGTGCTCCAATTGTTCGGCAATTTCGTGTACTTCATCCCAACCAAACTTTAACTTGTCGTATAAAAAACATTCCCAAAGCCTGTGTTTTCTTACCGTATCAACGGCTACTTTCCTACCCTTTTCTGTTAAAGCAACGCCTTTATATTTTTCGTAATTCAACAGTTTTTTCTCGGCAAGTTTTTTTATCATATCTGTAACAGATGCTGCTTTGGTTTGAAGCACCTCTGCAATGGCATTGGTATTGATACTGTCGTTACCCTGCTCTGATAACTTAAAAATCGTCTTTAAATAATTTTCTTCGGTGTAAGAATACATGATGCAAATATACAATTTTTAGACAAGCCTAAAAATATTTTTAAATATCATAAACACCCATTGCATTTTATTAAATCAAAAAGTACACTATGTTTGTTGTACAGTTATGCTTGAAAAATTTATTACATACATCCAATTCTGGAAAAAACACGACAACACGTCATCATTTAACCTAAAAATGATGCACAGAATAAATAGGCTTAGCTTGCTTATGTTTTTATTAGCCTTGATTTTCATGCTTGTTAAGTACTTGGTGCTATAATTGGAACAAGAATTGATAGGTAATTTCCGTTATTAAAAATTATTAACACAACATATGATACTTATTTTCATTTTCTTTTTGGGTTTGAGTTTATTGGTTAGCTGGCGCTTTAAAAGCAAAGTAAACCAATACTCGCAAGTTAGTTTGGTACAAGATTTATCGGGTGCAGAAATTGCAGAAAAAATGCTCCGCGAAAATGGCATTTACGATGTAAAGGTTTTAACCACCGAAGGTCAGTTAAGCGACCACTACAACCCGTTAGACAAAACTGTAAACTTAAGCCGTGATGTTTATTACGGTCGTAACGTTACTGCTGCGGCAGTTGCAGCCCACGAGTGCGGACACGCAGTACAACATGCTGTTGCATATCCATATTTAAAATTTAGAAGTGCAATGGTTCCTGTTCAAAATGCAAGTGCCAAAGTAATGAACATTATTATATTGGTGATGATGTTTGGTGGCTTTTTATTGGCCAAAACATTCCCATTTGAGTTGGTTATTTATACTTTAATTGCTTGCCAAAGTGTAATTACTTTGTTTGCATTAGTTACCTTACCGGTTGAGTTTGATGCCAGCAACAGGGCATTGGCCTGGTTAACAACCAGAGGTGTTGTTCAAACTAACGAACATGGCATGGCAAAAGATGCTTTAAAATGGGCAGCTATGACTTATGTAGTTGCTGCACTTTCGGCAGTTGCAACATTACTTTACTACATTATGATGCTTACCGGTCGCAGAGACTAATTAATACAAAAAACACATTTTAAAATGGGCTGTCTCAAAAGGACGGCCTATTTTATTTTAGGTATATGCTTATTCATACTACTTACTCCTTTTTTCCGTTTATTTTGGGTATGTTTGAAATCAGGATGCGAAAAATACTTGCCGCTTTATTTTTACTTTCATCAGCAAACTCCTTTGCACAAATTGGAGGAAGCACCGTATATAATTTTTTAAATTTACACAGCAACGCACGTATTAATGCTTTAGGTGGATATGCCATTGCAACGCCAGAGAGTGATGTAAACCTTGGCCTTCAAAACCCTGCATTGTTAAAAAAAGAAATGCATAACCAGGCCACATTTAACTATATGCGTTTTGTTGATGATATTGCTGCCGGATACGCAGGTTACGCATACAGTTTAGATAGCAACAATACAATTTCGGGAGGTATACAATACATTAACTATGGCACATTTGATGGTACCAACGAACAATCTCAGGAAACCGGAACATTTACAGCCGGAGAGTATAACATACACTTGAGTTACGCAAGAAAGCTGAACTCAAAAGTTAGTGTAGGTGGAACTTTAAAGTTCATCAACTCTAACCTGGATATTTATAAATCTACCGGACTTGCAATTGATTTAGGCGTTAATTATTACGACCCTAAAAAACTACTTTCCTTATCGGCAGTGGCAAGTAACGCAGGTATGCAAATAACCACCTATCGCACGGGCAATCGCGAAAACTTACCTTTTAATTTGATGATGGGTTTTAGCAAAAAGTTTTTACACAACCCACTGCGCATTTCCGTTGTGGCACATAACCTTCAAAATCCGGGTAAACTTTTGTATCAAAACATAAGCCGCCCGGGGCAAAACCGCGATTTAGAAACCGGACAAATTGTATTAGATAAAATCACCACATTAGATAAAATTGCTGCACATTTAAACGTAAGTACTGAAATACTGTTAGGCAAATTTATGTACGTTGGGTTTGGTTACAACCACCTACGCAGGTACGAAATGAAACAAAGTGTAAGCAGCAAAGTTGCGGGATTTGGCTGGGGATTGGGTATTAAACTTAAAAAATTTCAGGTGGCTTATGGTAGCTCGGCATACCATGCTGCATATGCAACCAACACCATTAGCTTTGTTATTTTTATAAATGAGTTTACAAAAAACAAAAGCAAAGATTAACTTTACCGCATGAAAATTACAGTTGCCATTGATGGGTACTCATCATGCGGAAAAAGCACATTAGCCAAACAATTAGCCGCTGCACTTCAATACAGTTATGTTGATACTGGTGCTATGTACCGCGCGGTAACTTTGTATTTCATCAGAAATCAAGTAGACTTATTTCATCCTGAACAAGTGAATAATGCACTTGCTAATATTAATATTGAGTTTAAACTTAACCCAAGTACAAACCAACAAGATACGTACTTAAACGGAGAAAACATTGAAAGCGAAATACGTGTTAACCCTCGTGTAGCAAGTGTTGTTAGTGATGTGAGTGCCATTAGCGAAGTGCGCAGATTTTTGGTAAAGCAACAACAACAAATGGGCAAACTAAAAGGCATTGTGATGGATGGCAGAGATATTGGAACAGTTGTTTTTCCGGATGCAGAGCTAAAGCTTTTTGTTACTGCCGACCCAATGGTAAGGGCTAAAAGACGTTTTGATGAGTTGGTTGAAAAAGGTCAAACCACCACTATTGAGGAGGTATTGGCTAATTTAGAAAAACGCGATCATATTGACTCGAACAGAGCTGATAGCCCACTAATGCAGGCCGAAGATGCAATTGTATTAGATAACTCGAACCTTACCCGCGAAGAACAATTTGAATGGGTAATGAAATTGGTGAACCAAAAAATTGGCTCACCAAATCACTAAAATTATATTGCTTTAGCTAAACTAATCAGCTTTTCTTCTACTTGTTTATTTACCGGAGCCAAAGGTAAACGCACCACGTTTTTACAAATACCTAAGTTCTCCAAAAGCACTTTTATACCACCAGGATTACCATCGGCAAAAATTGCTTTCATTAAATCATACAACTTAAAATGGAGTTTGCTGGCTTCGGCAAAATTACCTGCAAGGGCTAGTCTTACCATGTCGCTGTATTCGCGTGGATAAGCTTGCGCTATTACAGATATTACACCTATCATACCCACAGCCATAAACGGAAGCGTAAGGTTGTCATCACCACTAATAACCGAAAAATGTGCAGGTTTATCTTTTAAGATATCCATAAAAATTTCAGGATTGCCCGATGCTTCTTTAATGGCAATAAATTTATTGCTTGCATTGGCCAAACGTAAAGTGGTAGCAGCACTAATGCCCATGCCGGTTCTGCCAGGAACGTTGTATATAATGATTGGTAATGGAGTAACTTTTGCCAACTCCATGTAATGTAAATATATGCCTTCTTGGTTTGGTTTGTTGTAGTAAGGACTAACAGATAAAATAGCTGTGTATCCGTTAGCATCAAACGATTTCATGGTTTCTATCACTTCCATGGTATCATTACCTCCAATACCTGCAACCAAAGGAATGCGTCCGGCAACTTGTTTGGCCACAAAAGCAAAAACCTGTTTCTTTTCTTCTTTGGTTAATGTTGGTCCTTCACCCGTTGTACCCAAAACTACCAAGTACTCTAATCCGCCAATAATGCAATGCTCAACAAGTTTTGCCAACGCATCAAAATCTATGGTAAAATCTGAATTAAATGGTGTTACTAATGCTACGCCTGTGCCTTTCATTTGTGTATTGTTTATATTGAAATGTAATGTTATTTGATGCTTCGCAGGTAAAAATCTATCTGCTCAATTAAATATTTTAAATCGTTACGGTTGCCGGTATCAATCATTGCATCATTATAATCAATGTTATCTGCAACATTAGATCCTACCCTATATTTGGCTTTGCTAAATGCAGAAATAGCCTGCATGGGCAAAAGCGGTTCTTGATACAAGTTTAACAACAAATCAAACTCCAATTGTAAAAACTGACCAATATTACCCTTAATAGGAAGATTTATACCGTTTAATTTTTCGCGCCAAAAAAACTCAGAGTTGAGTAAGAATTTTTTGTTTGCAGGTAATTGTTTGGCATCAACATAACCCAGCGTAAAAACCTTTTTACCCTCGGCCCTAAGTTCACTTGCGTACTTTGCTACAAGCTGTTCGTGCTCTTTGGTATCGGCATTGTATACTATACCAATATGGTTTATAGCACCAAACGAAACCAGTTTATTTTTAGCCTTTTTATTTTTTATCTCATTGCGCAGTTGCCACTTGCCCAAAAAGTTTTTTATGTCTTCTATCAATTTCATTTTGCAAGAACAAAGCTAAAATCTTAGGTTAGTATTACAAGGTGTTTTTTAACCTTATTCACTGATTAAAATCTTTATTGATTAAACAATGTAATCATATATATCATCTATGTGCAAAATATTCACTTTTGCTCCAGTTTGCTTCAATTTTATAGCTTCTTCTACCTTTCGTCCATACATCGAATAAGCCCAACATGAATTTCTTTCTTCACAAACAATCAAATAGTCAACACTACTACTCATAGCCCCAACAACCCTGCCACCTTTAGTGGTTAATATAGATTTGATTTGCTCTCTTTTATAAACTTTTGATGCTCCGGTGATACAAAGTTTCTTTCCATAAACTTCAAAATTCGAAACAGGCTCGAAAATATTTACAGACAAATGTTCAACTATGCTTTTAGTGCTTGTATCCTCAGCTAATCTATTTTGTTTGAATAACATACAAAAATCTAACAATTCGGTTAACTCAGCATCCGTAATTTCTCCATCCTCCACTATCCTATTCAATAAAAAAGAAACTTCATCATAAGGATAATGACTTATTAGAAATGAGTTTTCTGTTAACCAGTCACTCAAATAAATTACTTCTTCTTCATTAATTTTCAAGTCTAAAGAAATGCCGTCTAAGATACCATGTAAACGCTGAATACCGTTTGTTATTTGGTCATAATATTGATTACCCGAGATATATTTCTGGCAGAACCATTTTATATTAAGGATTTCTTCTTCGTCTAAATAAAAATCACTTAATGCGGAGGCAAGTATTGAAACAAGCTGCTTATAAGGAGACTTTCGCTCATAATGTTTTGTTGAAAGGAGCCAATTAGCTATACCAGCCAGTTCCTTTTCATGAAGAACTCCATCCGCGGTAATTCCATCAATTAAACCAATTAGTCCATTAAAATCTCTCTCGATTTGTTGTGGAGAACAATACTTTTCGTAATCAGAGTTTGTTAGTTGTTTCATAAATCTAAGGGTATTAATTTTTAGTTAATCATTTTGTAAAACTCTTCTTCTGTTATAATTGGAATGTTAAAAGCCATCGCTTTTTTCAATTTTTCCGGTCCCATTTTGTCGCCCGCAATCAGGTAATCTAGACTCTTACTGATACTTCCAACATTTCTACCGCCATTCAAATCAATCAAATCTTTTAATTTATCCCGATCTATTGAAAACGAGCCTGAAACCAGAAAGCTTTTTCCCTCTAGCTTATTAGTTCGATTTAGCTCTTCAACATCTCCAACTTTCAAATTTAGTCCAGCTTCTTCTAATCTATTATGTATTGATATGTTTTTTTCCTCTGAAAAATATTGAATTATGTTATCTGCAATTTTAGCCCCTATTTCGTGTATTTGCGCAATATCTTCAAGTTTAGATTTTGATAAATTTTCGAGTGATCCAAAATTTCTAGCCAACTTTTTAGCCACCGTTTCGCCAACCATTCTGATTCCAAGCGCATAAAGAACTCTTTCGAAAGGCACTTGTTTGGAAGCCTCTATTCCCATTAACATATTATCTACGACTTTTTCACCCCAAACAGTTCTCTCTATATCACTTAGCTTTTCAATATCGCCAATATTTGCTCTTATCAAACTTTCAAGCATTATTGCTGATTGCTGATTTAACCCTTTTGAAACCAGAGTATCAATTGTAAAGTTCTTAACAGAGTAAATCATATCTAAATCCTTTGTAACAAATCCAAACTCATGAACTAACATCAGTGATCTCGTTGTAATCAGCGATAAGACAACATCCAAAGGAATTAGCAATCCTTTTGCACGCTCTTTTATGATTCCCAATAATGAATATTTGTAGTCAATTGTTCTACCTCCATTCTTGGTTATATAATCATGTAACCATTCCCATGAAGTTATGTTTTTAGAATCATTTACCGTTTTAACAAGCCTCAAAACATAGGCAACTCTACTAATATGAACATAAAACACCCCTTCTTCAATAAACTCGCTTGTATTACTTGATTCGTTAATCTCCTCTATTCCTATTAATTGGTCTCTAAAGTTTTTCAACAAATACAAATCCGCAACATCCTTGATGAACCCTCTATTCCATAATAATGTTACTTTGCCACTCCCCAGGCTATCAATATTCATGGCTTTGCGGCCAATAAAATGTTCTATTTTACCAATTAACTGAGGGGCACAACCACTTTCGTTAGGGCAATAGTGCACCACTTCTCCTTCACGTCTTACCAAGGTTGTTCCGCACTCAGGACAAACATCAGTATATTTAATTTTTACTGAAAATAAGCCACGTTTTGAAACATCAACTGCGGTAACTTTAGGAATAATTTCTCCGCCTTTTTCAACAAAAACCCAATCGTTTTCGTGTAAATCTAAACGTTCAATTTCATCGGCATTGTAAAGGCTTGCGCGTTTAACGGTTGTACCTGCTAGTTGCACAGGCTTAAGATTTGCAACCGGAGTAATTGCACCGGTTCGACCAACCTGATAAGTTACTTTTTGCAATTCGGTTAAGGCACTTTGTGCTTTGTATTTGTATGATATGGCCCAACGTGGATTTTTAGCGGTAAAGCCAAGCTCACGCTGTTGCGCGTAACTATTTACTTTAATTACCACACCATCTATTTCATAACTTAAATGCTCGCGTTGTTTATCGAAATAATGAATAAACTCCATTACCTCTTTCATGTTTTTACATAGCCTAAAATGATCACTTACCTGAAAGCCCCAATCTTTGGCTTTTTGCAAACTTTCGTAATGTGTTTGTGCAACTTGATTATCGGCATATATAAAATACAAGAAACAATCTAAAGGACGTTTGGCTACCTCTGCACTGTCTTGCATTTTTAAAGTACCCGATGCAAAATTGCGCGGATTTTTATACAAACGTTCTTTAATTTCATCCTCATCAAATCCTTTTTCTTCAAGTTCCTTGCGATAGTTGTTATTTAATTTTTCGAAGGTTTTGCGGTGCATAAAAATCTCACCGCGTATATCAAAGGTTTCAGGATAATCGCCCTCTGGTAATTCTATCGGAATGGTTTTGATGGTTTTTACATTAGTTGTAACATCATCGCCCTGAACACCATCGCCACGTGTTACTGCACGAACAAGTTTACCATTTTCGTAAGTAATGCTAATGGCCAAACCATCAAACTTTAACTCTACCACATATTCAAAATCATCGCCAATACTTTTGCGCACCCTTTCATCAAACTCATTCAATTCCTCTTCGCTGTAGGTATTTCCCAAACTTAACATCGGGTATTTATGCTTTACCTGAACAAAGTTTTTGGTAACCTCTCCGCCTACTCTTTTGGTTGGCGAGTTTGCAGATGCTAACTCAGGAAATTGATTTTCTAATGCTTCTAACTCTTTCAGCATCATGTCAAAATCAAAATCGCTTATAGTAGGTTGAGATAAAGTATAGTAATTATAGTTATGCTGATTTATTAAATCGGTTAACTCTTTTATTCTTGGTTTGGCTTCTTGCGCATTCATTGCTGCTAAATAAGTAATTTTAATCCGATTTGATGTAATTAGTGGTATAAAATGCATATTTGCCTTATGAGATATTTAATCACCGGAATTGTCTCTTTGCTGTTTACTAAAATGCTTTGGGCTCAGGGGGCTTATGTTCCTTTGGGTTCTTATGGTATGCATTTTATAGATAGGATGGAAATAAAATCGGGCACACTTGCCGACCCTAATCAATTTAATACCACCGCAAAAGCTTACCAAAGAAGCAGAATTGCTGATTATGCCAATGCATATGATACAACGGAGTTGAGCAAACAAGATCGTTTTAACCTTGAGTTTTTAAAAAACGACAACTTTGAATTTAGCAAAAGCGAACGCAGTAAATCGGCCAAAAAATTTAGAAATACCGGTTTGTACAAATACAAAGCCGCTGCTTATGCCGTATTGATACCTGATTTTGAATTGATAGTTAATCCTGTTGTTTACCTTAGAGGCGAGTACGACACTAAACGAAACGACAGATTACCCTACTTTGTAAACCGTGGTATTAACCTTAGGGGCAGAATTGGTAAAAACTTTAGCTTTTTTACCGAAACAGCAGAAGAAATACAAAGTTTAAACGGTTGGAATTTGGAATATTACAATCAGTACAACGTACTAGCCGGACAAAATTTTATAAATACCAATACCTTTAAGCCAAACGATAAATACCTTTTTAGCTACTGGAATGCATCGGGTTATGTGGCTTACCAAGCAGGTAAATATGTTGATTTTCAGTTTGGACATGGCAAAAATTTTATTGGAAATGGGTATCGCTCTCTAATGCGCTCCGATTTCTCTACCAACAATTTATTTTTACGCGTAAATACCCGCATTTGGAAAATAAACTACACCAATATTTATGGTTACTTATATGATTACACACCTTTTGTAAGCAGATCGAGTATTGTTAAACGCCATTACTATGCCACTACGCATGCAAGCATAAACTTAACCAAAAGGTTAAACATTGGTTTGTTTGAAACCACCATTTTTCAGCGCGATTCCGGCCACGAGAGCCGTGGATACGATTTACAATACTTAAATCCGGTGATGTTTTACAATGCAGTTGACAACACATTAAACAGTCCGGATAAAAATTTACTAGGCTTTGATTTTAAATACAACTTTGCCAAAAAGTTTCAGCTATATGGTCAGTTTGTTTTATCAGAAATGAACATCAACAAACGTATTACCACAACCGGTTGGTGGGGTAACAAAGAAGCTTATCAGGTTGGTTTAAAATGTATTGATTTATTTAAGGTATCGAACTTAGATTTACAATTGGAGTACAACCAGGCGAGGCCATACTCCTACACATCATTTAACCCCAAAAACGCTTATGTAAATTACAACCAAAGTATGGCTCATCCATTGGGTGCAAATTTCAGGGAAGCATTGGCTATTGTTCGTTATCAACCCACCGAAAAATTATTTATAAACGCAATGTTCAGCTTTAGTCATTACGGAAATGATACCAATGGAAGTAACTGGGGTAAAAACATTTCATTGAGTTATGACAGCCGCATGCGTGAGTTTGGCAACTATATTGGCCAAGGTGTTAAAACCAATTTATTAATTATAGCTCCAACTTTTAGCTACATGCTAAAACACAACTTGTTTGCCGAGTTACAGATATCATACCGAAACCAAACCAGCGAATTAGACGTATTTAAGTCTGAAATGTTCAACGTAGGCCTTGGTGTAAGATGGAACATGAACACACGAGAATGTAACTTTTAACCCCCGCAATTCATGAGACTGAAACATATTTTATACAGTATAATTACGCTTATTGGTTCAAGTCAAGTGCTAAAAGCACAAGGCACTTATATACCGCTTGGCTCTTACTCTCAGCATTTGTTAGATCGTTTTGAAATTAAATCAGGACGATTAGCTATGCCGCAAGAGTTTAATACATCATCAAAAGCATACCAACGCAACCGCATTGCAAACTATGTAGATAGTTTTGATGTTGCAGCAATAAAACTTAGTAAGGCCGATTACTTTAATTTAGATTATTTGCAGAGTGATAATTTTGAATTTACCAATTCGGAATCGACACTAAGCAAGAAAAAATTATTGGGTGTATACAAATACAAATCGGTATTTTATGGCATTAAACATCCTGATTTTAATTTATCAATAAATCCGGTTACCTATCTACAAGGTGGTTATGATACCCGTCTAGACCACATCGTTAGAATTAACAACCGAGGTATTGAATTGCGAGGTGTGTTGGGTAAATCGCTTGGGTTTTACAGCACATTTAGCAACGAAATTATTGCATTAAACAGCTGGACTAAGGATTATTATATCAACCAAAAAGTAGTACCAGGTGCATCATTTTTAAAAGAATATTCTGACACCAACGTATTAACCATCAACCACAATACTGCAAGTGGTTACCTTGTTTTTCAACCCAATAAATTTATTGATATACAAGTTGGGCATGGGCGCAATTTTTTAGGTAATGGATTCAGAACATTTTATTTGAGTGACTTTAGCCGCGATCATTTTTTTGTGCGCGCTAACACACGTTTTTGGCGCATAAACTACACCAACATTTGGGGTCAGGTTTACGATTGGAATCCGGCAAACCAACGTAATTTACCTAAACGACATTATTACGCCACAACTTACGCTAACGTAAACCTAACCAAACGTTTAAACATTGGTTTGTTTCAAACAGTTTCTTTTCAACGCGATAGTGGCTACAGCAGCACAGGATTTGATATAGAATACTTAAATCCGATTATATTTTTTAAGCCTGTAGAAAACGGACTTAACAGCCCTGATAAAGTAATTTTAGGCGCTGATTTTAAATACAACTTTGCACGCCATTTTCAATTGTATGGTCAGGGTGTAATTAGCGAGTTTAGGATAAAAGATATGCTAGCCCGCAATGGCTGGTTTGGTAATAAATGGGCCACACAACTTGGGTTGAAATACATTGATGTTTTTGGTGCTAAAAATTTGGATATGCAGTACGAGTTAAACATCGCTCGCCCTTACATG
>CAZRVA010000018.1:0-33837 GCA_964603255.1 uncultured Chitinophaga sp. | reverse complement strand
GCAAAAATTTAGCGTTTCCTTCATTTTTATTATAAAATAAATCTAATTTTTATATTTGATTTGTTACGTATTCTTATTGATAATTAGTAATTCATAGTTTATCAAGTTACAGATTTAACTGTAGATGTGTTATCTTAAAAACCGAAAAGGTAAATTTAAGATGCAATTGAACAATATAAATGTATGGATGGTTGGGGAGATCCTTTACCCGGTCAATTACCAAGAACCATTTACCCCAACTTTGTAAATATCATCAGTTGGGAGAAAAAATAGAAGCGCTTCACCAAACTAAAATTTATGCAGCCTGCGGCCAATGCCGTGGGCTGTTTGGTTTTAAAAATGCAACGACAATGTTAACTGTGGTACAATCATGTCTGTAGTTGATTTTTTGCTCGAGTAGGTAAAGGTATTGTCGGGGTTGGCCACTACACTTTTGGGGTCTACGTATTTGGCTTCACTACCAATTTGTCTCATTACTTTCAACTCAAAACGTAATGTTTCTTTGCCAAATCCAATGCCTCCACCGTAACCAAAATAAGAGGTAAACGACCCACTAATATTGTCGCGCACATCTGCCGGAGCGTATTGTTGGTCGGTATCATACTCAGCGGTGTATTTAATTTTCTGCACGCCTTCAAAATACCTAAAGCCTGCTTGGTAAGCAATAAAGGGATAAATTTTGGTGTCGAAAAACTCAACCTTACCTTGGTAACCAAAACTAAAAGCACCGGTGTTTAATTTGTATACCACATCAAAATCTCTGTTGCGTAGGTTTGTTTCTGTTTGGGTTGATTTGCTCGAGAACCATATGTAATCGAACTGCAAACCTAAAACATAAGGTCGTATCCATTCGCTGTTTACTGCGTTCGAGAAAGGATTGTATAACACGCCTCCACCAAATCCAATCCCCCACATATCGCTGCTCAACGTTCTAAACTGCCCATATGGAAATGCAACCGGTAAATATCCTTCTATAATCATGTTTGAATTGCCGTTGTGTCCAACAGGATTCATCAAGTTGTTATTGGTGGTTGTATCCGCAGGTGCTGATGGTTTTGGTGTGTGGCCATTGTAAGGCACAGTAAGTATCTCGTTATTTTGTGCATAAAGCACATGGCTAAAGCCAAGAATTAAAAAGAGGGATAAAATTTTCATATGGGTTAGGTATGATGCGCAGCAGTTTGCACAAACTATGCCAAAAAGTTCATCACTTCCTCAAATACTACCTTGGGTTTATTGGCATTTAACTAACTATATACTTGTTTGATTATTTTTAGGGTCTAGTATAAATAACACTTGGTATAAAACTTTATAACGTGCTATTTACTGGCGTTACTATATCTCTTTGGCTTCCTTTAAAGCTTGTAATTCTATGTCTGCTGATAAACGAAAATCAGTCTGCTTAATTTTTTCTAGTAGCGGTTTAATTGAAGGTATAATCCCAAGAAGTTTCGCTTTTATAATTACTCCAATAGTTCCGGTGTATGTGAGGCCAAGTTTTTCTGCAATTTTCCTAGCCTTGTAGTCGTCAATAATTACTATGCTATTGTGGTCTCCATTGCCAATGCAATTGCACTAGACTCTCCCTTATCTATTTGCATTTCCAAGAGCAGTTGCTTGGATTTGTCTTTCACCGTAATGATTTCAACCCATTCAGGGAGTGTTTCACCAAATTCGGTGGCAATTTCGATTGTGGTTGTAATCTGTCCGTATATCTTTTGTAAAAGGTCTAGTTCTCCAATATTTGTTAGGATAATAAAACAGCTGGTATCAGAGATGATTATCTTAAGCATTTGCAACGTCTTTTGATAAGTCTGTTGCAGGATAATTGAAGATTGAAACATTATAGCTACCTAACAATTCGGCAAAAGTTCGCTTGGTTAGTCCAGCTAATTCGGCAGCCTGTCCCAGCGAAAGTTTACCTTGCTGATAAAGTTGTGTTGCAACCAACATTGCTATGTCTCGATTATCAACGTCTAACGAATCAGGTATATTCAGTGTCAGTACTTTCATAGTTCAAATGTAGCGTTTTTGTTGCTCTGTTCAAAACCAACGAAAGTGGCATAAAGCTTGCCCTTCATTGAATCGTAAGAAAAAACACATCCACAAAGGTGTTCTCTTTTTGGGATGATTATCACATTGTCCGTGTAAAAGCTATTAGGCTTAATAACTAATTATAACTATGCCAAAAAGTTCATTACTTCCTCAAACACCACTTTGGGTTTATCGGCATGTAACCAATGACCTGCATCTTCAACCGTAACCAATTTGTAGTGCGGAAATAACTTATGTATAGCGGGCAAATCTTTTTCTTGAACATATAGCGAGTTGCCTCCTCTTATAAATAAGGCATCACCTAAAAAATGATTTAGCGAATAAATCTCTTGTAAAATATTCACGTAATCACGCTTCAGTACTTCTACATTAAACTTCCATTTGTAATGCGATTCATCCACGCGATCCAAACCTTTCATTACAAATTGTCGTGTGCCAAAATCGCCTAAGTACTGCGCCATGGCTTGCTCTACATCTTTACGTGTTTGTGCTTTACTTAAATCAACATTGTTAATGGCTTTAAATACATCATCGTGTGCGCCATTGCGGTAGGGGCGAGGTGCCATATCAGCCACAATTAATTTTTCTGTCAACTCCGGGTGCGATAAGGCAAATTGCATGGCCACTTTGCCACCCATGCTGTGGCCTAGTATTGATGATTTTGGTATATGGTGTTGTTCCATAAAATCTTTTACATCACCCACCATTAAAGGAATACTGTGTGCTGATGTGTGTGGTGATTTACCATGATTTCTTTGATCAACTACAAAAACATGTAAACCGTGGTTACCCCATTCTGTAGCCAAGCTGTGCCAATTATCAAGCGAGCCTAAAAAGCCATGTAAAATAATTAAGTATTTTTCTCCGCTGCCGTATTCTTTATAGTTTAATGTAATCATGTTAAAATCTATTAGTGCTTATTTCTTTATCAATTGTTGTATCGTTTAAAATAAAATCAGCCATTATTTTACTGAAGTAAGGCGCTACCAAAACACCTTTTGTGCCCAATCCGTTAAACATAAACATGTTAGGTTCTTGTGTGTGTTTACCCAATATTGGTCTGCGGTCTCTGGTAGTTGGACGTATGCCCACAAAGTGTTCTAAAACCTGGTAACTTCCGTTAATTAAAACAGCGGTTTTTTCATTTAGTTCTGCATAACCCTCAGGGGTAGGCGTGGTGTCATCATTATCCCATTTGTAAGTAGAACCAACTTTAAAAACATCATCATACAAATTAACTGCATACGCGCCACGCTTGTATATTTTTTTGTTGTTTAAAGCGGCTGTTTTTATTTTAAATACATCGCCTTTGTTATCAATTACCGGTATGTGTTTAAAGTAGGGGTTGTTTTTGTTTTGGTAACCTTGGCAAAACACTACGCTGTTTGCCGTATGGTTTTTGTAATGCCATTGGTTGTTGTGATAAGTCAAAGCATCGTAATCAAATTCATCCTTTAAAAAAGCATTTTGCTGTTGTAAGTAATGTTTAAATGCATCTAAAAAAACAATGGTATTTAACCAACCGCTATGTGTTATTTCTACTGCACCAAATGGCGCGTTTAGTCCGCTGTGTGGTGTAATTTCTGTTTGTACGTAATGATTAATTTTATCGTTTAACGCACTGTAAAAATCGTTTTGCTCTTTTATGCTGGCAAAACTCATTTGTATGTTAATGTCGTTTAAAAATGTGGTGCCTAAAAAGTTTTCTAAATCTTTGTAAGTGCGTATTAATTCGGGGTAAAGCGTATCCACCATCCACGATTTAACCATACGTTTACCGCTAATAGGTGTGTACATACCTGCAGCAATGCGCGATGACGAATTTGGGTTTTCATTATCAATCACCAAAACCTGCTGTTGCATTTTTATCAGTTGGTGCGCAAGTAAACTACCTGCCAAACCTTGTCCTACTATAATTTGATGGTAATGCATAATTAAGGTTTTATGGCGCGTAACATGTGGCGTTTGCGTGGAGGTCCGGGTAAAAGCTCCACGTTAAAACCAATACTTTTTAAGTTTCTGCGTACTTCTCCTTTTGCGCTGTAAGTAACAAAAATACCTCCTTGGTTTAAGTGGTTAAATAAATTCTCAAACACATCATATGTCCACATATCCGGTTGTTTATCTGGGCCAAAAGCGTCAAAATAAATCACATCAAAAAGGTTGTTGTGTTTAAATTGGTGCACGCTTGTGTGGGCTTTGTATAAATTAAAGTTTGGGTTGATGGGTTGCCAACTATCCCAAGGGCATTGGTGCATAAGGTTAAACTGATTTACAAACTCAGGTTTAATAAATTGAGGATAGTTTAATTGCGCCACCAAATCAGTGCTTAGCGGAAAAGTTTCTAACGAAAAATAATCGCAGGTAACGTTTAATGCTGTAGTTTTTTGTGCCGTTAAAATGGCATTTAAACCGGTACCAAATCCAATTTCAAGTACGTTTATTTTTTGTTTTTGGGTTGATGCCAATTCAAACCCTTGTTTTAAAAACACATAAAGCGATTCTTCCACCGCACCATTGCGCGAGTGATAGGTTTCATCCAGCTCGCTGTTGTATAGCGTAGCAGAATTATCGTTGGTTTGGTAAAGTGTAATTGTCATGAAAAGCGGTGCGAATTTAACCCAAATTCATCAACAAACATGATTCAACAATCTAGCAAGATTTTATTCAATGTTAAATAAATAAATTATGCTTGAATGACTCAACGTGCGGTGGGCTTTAAACGATTTGGCGGGGCCGCCTTCTGCGGGTGGAATCACCAAAGGCCAAGGGGCGGCTGGACTTGCGCGTGTTGGTGATGAAGCGCCATGAAATCGTTTGGTTTTTTACAGTACTTTTTTCTAAAAAAAGTGCGAAAAGAAAATTACAAAAAAATCTCATTAACTTGGGGTTGCCACCCCAAACCGGCAATACTTTTTGTCTTGAAACAAAAAGTATCCAAAAAATTCAAGGCTTATGATGTTTTTACTACAATCTACTGAGTACGTTTTTTCCGCGCAATCCAAGCCACTACGTTTCTGGATTGCTTACAATGGCCAATGCACAAACGCCCTCATTGATTGTTGCGTAAAATCATCATAGGCCGTATAGAATCCTTCTCGCATGGTTCAACATTCAATCTTGAGTTTATTTTATATTTAATCTGCAATCGATAAGACCTGATTGATTGACTCAGCGTGCGGTGGGTGTCCACGAATGGTGTGAAATCTGACTGATTCGTTCCGAAGCTTCGGAACCAGGGGCGGTTGGCTTGTGCGCGGAATCAGGTCGGATTTGGCATTCGTGGTGGGCTTTTTGGTTACTTTTTAACTCGTTGTTTTAAGTTGGTTTTTAGTCTCGTTGAATTAACATTTGCCCACACAAAAAGTGACAAAAGAAATTATAAAAACTAATCTTGGATTTGCCCACCAAATTCATCCCGCAAACAGTCACCTTGATTGTAACGTAAAATCATCATAGGCCGTATAGAATCCTTCATGCATTGTTCATCGCTCCTAATTGGAGCTAATTAAATCAATAAATTATTCTTGAATGACCAAGGTGCGGTGGGTGTCAACGAATTTAATATCAGTCCAGTTTTATAGCAAACGGTTAAGTTTGCGGATTATGCATAAAATTTTTCAATAAAAAATTTAGATTTGTACGGTATGCTTCACAAAAACATAGGCGAATTATTAGAACACAACCATGGTTATGCATCAGTAATGCATTGGCATGGTATTGATGCGTTTTCGTATTTGCAGTTTACTTTAGATGAGGTATGTAAACTTAAAAATATTGATGGCAAAAGTATTGAATTGGCTTTGCTAAAACAGGAGTTTAAAACCGATAACCCTGATTTGGAAAAGTTGAAACATTACGCACCATCTAGCTTGTGTACGTACTTACTAAATAACCACCACAACTATGCACAGCGCATGTTGCCGGTTATCGAGCATCACATACACCAGGCACAAATACAACTAAGCGACAACTACCCACAATTGCATTTGTTGGCCAATATATTTAATACCTTTAAAACCGATTTTTTAAAGCACATTGCTTACGAAAACGAAAAGGTATTTCCGTACATTAAAAAGTTAGAGCATTATACCATCGATTTTAACAACTCGATGTTGGTGCAGGTAAAAGATTTTAGCATTAAAGATTTTATCATGAAACACCACCACGATGATGATGAAATGCACAACATCAGAATATTACTGAAGAATTACGCTATAGATGACCGCGACCCGCTTGCTTACAAAGTGTTGATGAATGAACTAAAAACATTTGAAGCCGACCTTAAAGAACACAGCCGCATTGAAGAAGAAATTTTAGTGCCAATGGCTTACCGTATGGAGCAAAAGCTGTACAAAAAGATTGATGATTTGGTGAAGTTGAATTAACAAAATACAAAGGAGAAAATACTATTCTTAACTCCTTTTCTCATTGGTAATTTTCATACCCAGACAAAATAAAAAGCTAATGTTTTCCATTGCTTTTGCATTGGCTTGTTAAACTTACTTATTTTGTCAATACTGTAAAAACCTAACAAATGTCATAAAATTTAGGTACTTGCCGTTAAACCATCTAATTGTTTGTATGTTATCTATTTGAGTAAATTTAAGGGTTTCGTTTAGAAATAGTTTAAATAACATGATGTGGATTAGTGGGGTAGGATTAATCTATTGGAATAATAAATTTGCGCTAAAATTAAACTAACATACAACAACACTTATGAATTGGTTTACCAAAATGTTCTCATCATCAATCGGGCAAAAGTTAATTGTAGCTTTAACCGGTTTGTTTTTATGCACGTTTTTAATTGTGCACGCCATGGGTAACTTAGCCCTATTTAAATCAGACAATGGCATGTCGTTTAACTTGTACACTGTATTTATGACAACCAACCCGTTGATTAAAACAGTATCTTACTTGTTATACGCCAGCATTATTTTCCACGCATTTAAAGGTATACACTTGGTATACAAAAATCGTCAAGCCCGCCCGGTACAGTACGGTATGGTAAACGGTAAAGCCAATAGCCATTGGACAAGCCGCAGCATGGGTGTTTTAGGAACCATTATTTTAGTTTTCATCGTGGTTCACATGAGCGATTTTTGGGCTGAGTACAAATTTGGTCACATACCTTACGTACAATACACCGAAAACATGATTACCGGAGAAGTAAGCAGCATGCCTTATGTTGATGAAGCCGGCAATCCAAAAAGCATTGACAAAAAAATGGAAGAGTACGTGGTAGGCGATAATAAAGTTACCATTGTAAAAGACCTATACGCTGAAGTATCAGAAGAGTTTAAAAACCCTTTATTAGTAGGTTTATATGTATTTGCCATGTTTGCTGTAGCATTCCACTTATTCCATGGTTTTAAAAGTGGTTTCCAAACTGTAGGTTTAAATCACCCACGTTACAACAAAGCCATTACGTTTTTAGGCACATGGTTATTCGCCATTATTTTGCCAGCTTTATTCGCAGCAATGCCTTTATATTTTTTATTAGCTAAGTAATATTAATCCATCTTATATATGACATCATCAAAATTAGATGCAAAAATTCCTGATGGGCCATTGGAGCAAAAATGGACCAAGTATCGTTCAACAGTTCCATTGGTTAACCCTGCCAACAAGCGTAGCTTAGAGGTAATTATTGTAGGCTCTGGTTTAGCAGGTGCTTCTGCAGCTGCTTCATTAGCCGAGTTGGGTTACAAAGTAAAAGTATTCTGCTTTCAAGATTCTGCCCGCAGAGCGCATAGTATTGCTGCTCAGGGTGGTATTAACGCGGCTAAAAACTATCAAAATGATGGCGATAGCACATACCGTTTATTTTACGATACCATTAAAGGTGGCGATTACCGTGCACGCGAAGGAAATGTTTACCGTTTGGCCGAAGTAAGTGCAAACATCATCGACCAATGTGTGGCACAAGGTGTTCCTTTTGCCCGCGAATACGGAGGGATGTTAGATAACCGTTCGTTTGGTGGTACGCAAGTAAAACGTACGTTTTATGCTGCGGGTCAAACCGGACAACAATTATTATTAGGTGCTTACAGTGCATTACAACGCCAAGTTGGTTTGGGTCAGGTAGAAATGTTTACCCGCCACGAGATGTTGGATATTGTAAACATTGATGGCAAATGCCGTGGTATTATTGCCCGCGATTTAGTAAGCGGTAAATTAGAGCGTCACTTCGGTCATGCAGTATTGTTGTGTTCA
This sequence comes from uncultured Chitinophaga sp., assembly GCA_964603255.1. Lineage (GTDB taxonomy): Bacteria > Bacteroidota > Bacteroidia > UKL13-3 > UKL13-3 > UBA6183. The sequence continues at coordinate 25,566 of CAZRVA010000018.1, read as the reverse complement.
GGTGGATACGGTAACGTATTCTTCTTATCAACCAATGCCATGGGAAGTAACGTAACCGCAGCATGGAAAGCACATAAAAAAGGTGCATTCTTTGGCAACCCTTGCTTTACACAAATTCACCCAACTTGTATTCCTGTTTCGGGCGATCACCAATCAAAATTAACATTGATGAGTGAGTCGTTACGCAACGATGGACGTATTTGGGTTCCTAAACGTAAAGAAGATGCCGAGGCTATTCGTGCAGGTAAATTAAATCCTAACGATTTAAAAGAAGAAGATAGAGATTACTACCTAGAAAGACGTTATCCTGCTTTCGGTAACTTGGTTCCTCGTGATGTGGCTTCACGTGCTGCTAAAGAGCGTTGCGATGCAGGCTTTGGTGTAAACCAAACTGGTGAAGCTGTTTACTTAGATTTCGCGTTTAACATGAAATACAAGTACGGTAAAAAAGAAGCTACCAAAAAAGGTATTCATAACCCAACCGAAGAGCAATTAACTGAACTTGGTAAAGCTGTTGTTAAAGAACAATACGGTAACTTATTTGATATGTATCAACAAATTACCGGAGTTAATCCATACGAAAACCCAATGATGATATACCCTGCGGTACATTACACCATGGGTGGTTTATGGGTTGATTACAACTTAATGACAACCGTTCCGGGTTTATATGCTTTGGGTGAGGCAAACTTCTCTGATCACGGTGCAAACCGTCTAGGTGCATCAGCTTTGATGCAAGGTTTGGCTGATGGTTATTTTGTTATTCCTTATACCATTGGTAACTACTTAAGCAAAGAAATTGCTGTAAAACCAATAGATACCAACAGCGAACCTTTTGTTCAGGCAGAAAACGAAGTGAAAGCTCGTTTAGAGAAATTGATGAACGTTAAAGGAACCAAATCTGTTGATTATTTCCATAAGCGCTTAGGTAAAATTATGTGGAATGAGTGCGGTATGGCGCGTAATGCAGAAGGTTTGAAAAAAGCCATCAGCGATATACAAGCTTTACGTGCTGAGTTTTGGAAAGATGTACGCGTAACGGGCGAAATGAACGAGTTTAACCCTGAGTTGGAAAAAGCGGGTCGTGTTGCCGATTTCTTAGAGTTGGGCGAATTAATGTGTAAAGATGCATTAAACCGTAACGAAAGTTGTGGTGGTCACTTCCGTGAAGAGTATCAAACTGAAGAGGGTGAAGCTTTACGTGATGATGAAAACTTTAACTATGTAGCCGCTTGGGAGCAATTAAGCAATGGCGACTGGGAGTTACATAAAGAAGTGTTGAACTACGAAAACATTAAAATAGCGCAACGTAGTTATAAGTAATAGGTTTGATTAAGTTTTATAACCGAATCCAAAACCAATTCATTTATCAACCCAAAATAAAAAAATTACAACAATGAGTGGAGATATGAACTTAACACTTAAAGTGTGGAGACAAAAAAATAGCAATGATCGTGGTCGCTTTGAAACTTATCCGGTTCAAGGTATATCACCTGATATGAGTTTTTTAGAAATGTTCGATGTGTTAAACGAACGTTTAATTAATGAAGGTAAAGAGCCTGTTGCTTTTGATCACGATTGCCGCGAAGGTATTTGTGGTATGTGCAGCATGTTCATCAATGGCCGTCCGCATGGTCCGTTGCAAGGTGTTACTACTTGCCAATTGCACATGCGTTCGTTCAAAAACAATGATACCATTGTGGTTGAACCATGGAGAGCAAAAGCATTTCCGGTAATTAAAGATTTAGCTGTGAATAGGGGCGCATTTGACCGCATTATGTCGGCTGGTGGTTTTATTTCAGTAAACACCGGTAACGCACAAGATGCTAACTCAACCCCAATTGGAAAAGAAGATGCAGACATGGCATTTGCTGCTGCAACTTGTATTGGTTGTGGTGCTTGTGTAGCTGCTTGTAAAAATGCTTCAGCTATGTTATTCGTATCGGCTAAAGTATCACAATTTGCATTGTTACCTCAAGGTCAGCCAGAGCGCAAACAACGTGTATTAAACATGGTAGCGCAGATGGATGCAGAAGGTTTTGGTTCTTGCACCAACACCGGAGCTTGCGAGGCAGAGTGCCCTAAAGGCATCTCAATTAGCAATATTGCACGTATGAACCGCGACTTTATTGGCGCGCAACTATCAGCTCAGAAAATTTAACTTTTAGCGATAGCAATAGCTTTATCAAAATCCCGTTAACTTTAGGTTAGCGGGATTTTTTTGTGCAACCATATTCTAAATTTTTTTATCTTTACCACATACTATCGCATGAATTTTATTCTACTCGTTCGTAAATACACTTTAGGTGTGGTATTGATGTTGTTATCAATGTCAAGTTTTGCAACACATTACCGTGCTGGCGAAATCTTGTACGAACACATTACCGATCGTAGATATAGAATCACCGCAATATCCTACACCGACCCACAATCATTAGCCGATCCATCAACAGTAGAAATTGAAGTTAAATTTGGCGATGGTTCTTCAGAAAAGGTTAATAGAAGCAGCCGCAATGTACTTTCAAACCGTGTGGTGCAAAATGTGTATGTGGTAACACATGAGTATAGAGTTGATGGAAATTACACCATTAGCTATTACGATCAGAATAGGGTAAATGGTATCATCAATATTAACTTGGGTAATACCGAGTTTATTCCGTTTTATGTAGAAACGCAACTGAAGGTAAATCAAAGTATGGGGCCAAACAGATCGCCTATACTCACCAAACCACCAATTGATAATGGTTGCGAGTTAAAACCCTATTTTCACAATCCCTCAGCATACGACCCTGATGGAGATAGTTTAACTTTTCAGTTTACTACACCTAAACAAAACACCGGAGAGGTTGTACCTAATTACAGCGACCCGGAAGCTATTAATGGGCAGTTTGAAATTGGCTTAAACAACGGACAGTTAAAGTGGAATGCACCACCCAGAATTGGTATTTATAACATAGCTATTTTAATAAGGGAATATCGCAAAGGAATATTGGTTGGTTATGTGGTGCGCGATATGCAAATTTTTATTGATAGGTGTGCTAATAATCCACCTGTTGTGCAAGATATAGCCAATGGGTGTGTAGTGGTTGGCGATTCGATAACGCGTTTAATCAGAGCAAACGAGCCAGATCCAAACGATAGGGTTTCATTGCATGGTTTTGGTGGTCCGTTTTCGGTTGATAATAAAGCTACTTTCTCCCCAAATCCTGCTATAGCATTAGGTTCTGTTTCAACCCAATTTAAATGGAAACCAACTTGTAACCAAATACGTTACCGCCCTTGGCAAGTAATTTTTGAAGCGCGTGATGATAAAGTTACTTCACCGGCAGTAAATCAAAATTCATTTTTTGTAAATGTTATTGGTCCACCGGTACTTAATGTACAAACCAAACAGATAAACAACGGATTTCAGTTAACATGGAACCGCGATACCTGTGGTTTGGTAGGCGAGTATCGTATTTACAGACGAATAGATAGCAGCAATTGGAATCCGGGGCCTTGCGAGGTTGGTGTGCCTGCCTACACCGGTTTTAAATTGTTAACCACCATACGTACATTAAATAATCCAAATCCTACGACTTATTATGATGACAACAACGGCATTGGATTGTCTCCGTTGGTTACCTATTGCTACCGTGTTGTAGTGGTTTATCCGCCAAGAAGTGGAACCGGACAAATTATATTTTCAGACGTATCAGAAAGCATAGCCTCGGTTGAAGTGTGCGATAACATCATACTTTCTAGCCCGGTAATTACTAAGGTTAGTGTAACCAATACATCAACTACACAAGGTAAAATAGACATGGCTTATGTTACACCAAAAGTAGTTGATACATCGGTTTATTTACAGCCTTATCGCATTGTTTTAAAACGTAAGGCTGCCAACGAAAATACGTTTACCACATTGGCAACGTATAACTACACCATGTTTAGCCAAATGGTGGATAGTACTTTTGTCGATTCGGTATTAAATACTACCCAAAACCAATATCAGTACACAGCCGATTTTTGGGCAACAGTTAACGATACGTTCCGCTTGGTGTCAACAAGTAGAATGGCTACATCAATTCGCAATACCATTTACAGCACCGATAGAACCAATATTATTTCGTGGAATGTAAATGTGCCTTGGATTAATGATAGCTATGTGGTGTACAGAAAAAATGCGCAAAACGTATTTGACAGCATTGGCGTAACAACCGAAAACCAATTTAGAGATACCGGATTAACCAATAATGTACAGTACTGCTATTTGGTAAAATCTACAGGTGATTACAGCATATTTAACAAGAAGTTTATTACCGTTAATTTCTCGCAAGAAATTTGCGGAACACCAATTGATACGGTTAAACCATGCGCACCACAATTATTGGTTACACCACCATGTAATGTGTTGGGTGAGTATAGAAATTATTTAACCTGGATTCCTAATAAACCATGCGCACCAGATGTGGTTAAGTACAGGGTTTATCACAAACAACTACTTACTGATGATTATGTAAGACTAGCTGAGTTAAGCAATAACCAACTCGATTATGTTGATGATAGGGTAGAGTTAAAACTTTCTATTTCGGGTTGTTATTATGTAGCTGGGGTTGATTCTGCAGGCAACGAAAGTGATGCGACCAATGAGGTATGTATCGACAATTGCCCATCATACGAAATACCAAATGTATTTACACCAAATGGAGATCACACAAACGATACACTTTATCCATTCCCTTACCGATTTGTAAACGGAATTGATATGGTGATTTATAACCGTTGGGGAACGCAGGTTTACGCCACTAAAAACATTGATATTTTGTGGGATGGTAAAGACCAACAAACCGGAACAAATTGTCCGGATGGAATTTACTACTACATTTGCGAGGTATACGAAACATACTTAGATGGTGTAAGAAAACGCAACATCAGGGGCACAATTCAAATAATAAGATAATAACGTGTTTACAGGAATTATAGAGCAATTGGGTAAGGTTACCCAAATACAACAAGAAGGAACAAACAAACATTTTACCATTACTGCACCCTTTACTGCCGAGTTAAAAATAGATCAAAGTGTTGCGCACAATGGTGTATGTTTAACAGTGGTTGATATACAAGGAAACGATTACACCGTAACAGCAATTGACGAAACCCTTCAAAAAACCAATTTAAATAACTTAACAGTGGGTGATGTGGTAAACTTAGAACGTTGTATGCCTGCTAATGGTAGGTTTGATGGACATATTGTACAAGGCCATGTTGATGGAACCGCAACATGTTTATCAGTAACAGATGAGCAGGGAAGTTGGGTATTTACGTTTAAATTAGCTCAACCCGAAAACGCGCGTTACATTGTAAACAAAGGTTCTATTTGTATTAACGGTATAAGTTTAACCGTAGTTAATTGTGTGGATGATACCTTCTCGGTAGCCATTATTCCATATACTTTTGAGCACACCAACCTACACTCTGTAAAACCGGGAACTACCGTAAATATTGAGTACGATATAGTAGGGAAGTATATTGCTAAAATGTTGGGGAAGTAGAGGGAGAAGTTTGATTGGTTTGAAGTTTATGGTTTGAGTGATTTACTGCTTTACAAAACTCATTCACCACTTAACGAGTTATATCCTTCTCACTAACTTCAATGTTTTTAAATCAAAAATTAACAATTCGTTTCTTTCTGTATTATCAAATTTATTGTTGTTGTTTAACTCCAAATAACCCGACACAACAAGGTAACCCGTTTGTGAATTAACCGTCCACGTATTTACAAAGAAACCGTTTTCTGTGAGTTGGGTTTTTACTTTTCCATCAGTTGAAATCGCAAAAAGTTGTTCTGGGTCGTCCCAACTAATTCCGTTTTTGTTATTTAAATCAACTGTTCTGTCAGTTGCTATCACCAAGTTTATGTCTAGGCTATCAAGTTTAATTTGTTTAAATTCTGCATAAAATACTGATGCTGAAAGTTGTACTCGATTGGTGTCGCCATTTAACGTATTTATAAATAGCATGGTGTTTTCATACTGTGTCGAAAATTTGTTCCAGTTATTTTTTGTTGCTATCACATAGCTTGTACCTTTTAATTCTACAATTGTATTATATGGCCTGTAAACTGCTTTTGTTTGGGCATTAACACCAAGAGCTAATGTGCTTAACAAAAAAATTAGAATGTGTTTCATAAGTGTTGGTTTATTAATGTTTAATATTTATAAATCTAAGTTCGCTATTTGTTCTTTTACCAATTGCTCTTGTTGGGCGTTTTTAAATGCAAACCAATCATCACGGTAATTGTCATATTTATCAATTAAAAATTTAAACTCTCTAAACGGTTTGCGTTTTTCTAAAGCGTCTAAAAGCAGTACTTTTATTTTGGTATTATCCTCAAGTTGATTGGTAAAATCATGCATGATGTTGAATGCTTCAGCAGAACTCCAATTCTCTATTTCGATATAATCGTCTGCATGTTTTTCAAGTATTTCACCTTCATTTTTCCAGGCCTCTTCAAACTCATCCAACATCATATCTTCATCCGGAACAGCAATGTATGCTTTGGTAGTTTTGTGAAGAAATACACGTAAACCGCAATCTAATTCTTGTGCAATATCTTTTATCGTTTTTTCTGAGATATTCATAGCTGTATATATTGCTGTATTGTGTTGGTAGTTTAATTTAATTCAGAATGACCTAGTGAAGATAAAAAACTATCCACATCATTTTGCCATTTAACAGGATATTTAGAAAGGTAGTTTTCATGACCTGCTTCTGGATATATGATAAGTTTCTTAGTAGTATTAATGTTTGAATAGATCTTGTCAATTTCTTCCATACTTACTTTGTCATCTTTTTTACCATACAATAAAAGCGTTGGGCAATTAATATTCTTTGCATACTCAGTTGGATTGTGTTCAAAGGCCCAAAAACCATTTTGAATTCCACCCCAAAAAACCAATAGTCCTGCCATTGGAAATGTTGGAGCATTCATAGACCGAAATCTTGCACAAACAGTTTTGTACATTGAACCAAAAGGGCACTCAATGATAATGGATGCTGGTTTTATGCTATAGTCACTTATTGCTTTCATGATAGCTACCGCTCCCATCGATGTTCCGAACAGTATTACCTTTTTATTTGGTTGGATTGATGCATAATCAAAACATGATTTTACTTGTTCTGCTTCCAAAAATCCAACTGTTGTTTGATTGCCTTCAGAACCACCAGATCCCATAAAATCAACAAGTAATGTTTGGTAGCCAAGATTTAAAAATACCTCGGCTTTGTCTAACATTGATGATTTTTCTCCACTAAATCCATGGAATAAAATTACCATACCTAATGGGTTAGGTGTTTTAATCAACCAACACTCCAAGTTACGATTGCTTTTAATGGAAACCACCTCGAAAGGTTTATTGGGCAGTTGTTTATTTTCAGGTCTTGGATTACTTACCCCTAATGCCAAAGTAATTAGTTTTTCTCCCAGAGAAAGCTGGTCCGGGTTTTTAGTTTTGGGTTGTGAGCTGCTGTTAAAATGAGTGAATTTGTAAGAATGAAATATCGCCACCATATTAATGGCAACAAAAGTGACTAACACCGCTGTAAGAATTTTTCTACGTGAAAATAACTTTGCCATCGGTAATAAGTTAGATAAATTGAACTTCTTCCACCGCCAACCAAGCCATCAATCCGGCCCCAATTTCTAGTGCTTCTTCGTCAATATTAAAAGTTGGGGTATGTACGCTTGATGTAATGCCTTTGGTTTCATTACGTACACCTAAACGGTAAAACGTTGCAGGCACTTCCTGGCTAAAAAATGCGAAGTCTTCTGCCGCCATCCAAATATCTAAATCAACTACTTTGTCTTCTCCTAAATAAGCAATAGCCGCTTGTTTGGCTCTAGCTGTAACGTCAGGATTATTTTTTAAAAACGGATAACCATGGTGTATATCAAAATCGCAACTGCCGCCCATACTTTCTGCAATGCCTTCAGCTAATTTTTTCATTTTTTGATGCGCTTCTGCACGCCATTTTTCATCCATGGTGCGGAAGGTTCCTTCCATTTTAACTTCATTCGGAATAACATTGGTAGCACCATTGGCAATTACTTTTCCAAAAGATAATACACATGGAATAGATGGATTAGCCATGCGGCTTACCAATTGTTGTAACGAAGTAATGATGTGGGCGGCAATTAAAACCGGATCAATATTTAAATGCGGCATAGCACCATGACCACCTTTACCTTTTACGGTTACATAAATTTCATCGGTTGAAGCCATGTATAATCCACTGCGAAAACCAACCGTACCAACGGGTAATAATGGCATTACGTGTTGGCCAATCATACTTTGTACATCGGGTTTTTTAAGCACACCTTCTTTAATCATTAAACTTGCCCCACCGGGTAATTTTTCTTCTCCGGGTTGAAACACCAATTTAATGGTTCCTTCAAATTCAGCTTTAAGTTCGTTTAAAATTTGTGCAGCACCCAATAAACAGCTGGTATGCACATCATGTCCGCAGGCATGCATAACACCCGTATTCACCGATTTGTAAGGCACATCATTTTGTTCTTCAATGGGCAAAGCATCCATGTCTCCGCGTAAAGCAATGGTTTTGCTATCGGGGTTTTTACCTTTAATTAAAGCCACTAAACCCGTGTTGGCAAGCGGTGTAACATCAGTAATACCCATGTTGTGCAGTTGTTGTAACACATACTTTTGGGTGTTGTATTCTTCAAAACTTAATTCCGGATTTTGGTGTAAGTGATGTCTGATGTCAACAATACTTTTGCTGTGCTTTTGGGCCAATTGTTTGATGTGTGCTGCCGTTATCATACCTCAAATTAACGGTATTCTGTTGGTTCAAGCAAATGCGCTTTGGGTGTTGTTATGGGCATGGTGTGGATTAAAAACACTTTGGGCATCAACCCAAATCAATAATTTTGCCCGCATTAATATTTACCGCTGTGTACAAACTTTTAGTTAAATTATTGTTTTTGATGCCGGCCGAAACGGCCCATTACTTTACGTTAAACGTGCTTCAAACCATACAAAAAATACCTGGTGTTTATGGGTTGATGCGCAGTATGAACTTTGTAAAAAACGAAGTAAAGTTTGTTGGTATTACTTTCCCAAACAAGGTTGGTTTGGCAGCGGGGTTTGATAAAAACGCTAAATACTTAAGAGAATTTCAATCGTTAGGATTCGGTTTTGTTGAGATAGGAACGGTTACACCATTGGCTCAGCCGGGCAATGATAAGCCTCGTTTGTTTCGTTTGATTAAAGACGAAGCCATTATTAACCGCATGGGTTTTAATAACGATGGGGTTGATGTGGTGGTAGAGCGTTTAAAGAATAGACCTAAAGATTTGATAGTAGGAGGGAATATTGGCAAAAACAAAGTTACACCAAACGAAAATGCCCAACGCGACTATGAAATTTGTTTCGAGAAGTTGTATGATGTGGTTGATTATTTTGTGGTGAATGTTAGTTCGCCAAACACGCCAAACTTACGTGCTTTGCAAGATAAAGAACCGTTGACTAAAATTTTATCATCGTTAATTACCATGCGAAATGGCTTTGTAAAACAAGGTAAAGTAGCCAAGCCTGTGTTGTTAAAAATTGCCCCCGATTTAACAACAGAACAATTAAACGATGTGGTGGATATTGTAAAAGATACACAAATTGAAGGTGTAGTGGCTACCAACACCACCATTAGCCGAGAAGGTTTATTGGCCAGCAAAGCAGAGGTAGAACAAATTGGTGCAGGCGGATTAAGTGGTAAAATATTGTTTAATCATGCTACAGAAGTATTGGCGCATTTACATCAAAAAAGTAATGGCACTATTCCGTTAATTGGTGTTGGTGGAATTGATACGGCCGAGAAGGCATCACAAAAAATGAAATCGGGAGCTACTTTGGTACAATTATATACCGGATTTATTTACAAAGGACCTAAGTTGGTAAAAGCGATAGCTAAGTTGTAAATCAACAACGATACTAAACCAAACCACGCGCCATTTCTCTTGATATGTCGCGTTTTTTTATGTCTTCGCGCTTGTCAAAGTTTTTCTTTCCTTGTGCAACTGCAATTTCAATTTTAGCGTAACCCGTTTCAGATAAAAACAGTTTGGTAGCAATAATGGTAAATCCTTTTTCTACCGCTTTGGCTTTTATTTTTTTGAGCTCAGAGCGTTTTAATAAAAGTTTACGCACACGTAAAGGATCGTGGTTGTAGTATGAGCCTTGCTTCCAAATACTGATGTGCATGTTGCGTATAAACAACTCACCATCTTTTATAAAACAAAACGCATCTGTAATGTTGGCATGTCCATCACGTATCGATTTAATTTCGGTACCAGTTAGCACAATACCTGCGGTGTATTTGTTTACCAAATGGTACTCAAAACTTGCACGTCTGTTTACAATATGTATTTGGTTTTTCTCCATGTAAGGGATGCAAATGTAGCGAATATGCGGCTTATCGGGTAAGATTTATTTTTCCGTTTTCTTCCTGCAACAATCCAAATGGTTCATCTTTAACAATTAAGTAACCATCTAAATCGGCATAATCAGTTAAGCTACACATATGAAAAGCACTTGAAATGCCCAACGATGTTTCTACCATACAACCTACCATTGTTTTTAATCCGTGGTTTTGTGCTTCGGTAATAATGCGGTGTCCGTTCAGGTATCCACCTGCTTTCATCAGTTTCATGTTTACATAATCAAACTGTTGAGCGATTAATTCAAAATCTGCATCATCGCACACACTTTCATCGGCCATTAAAGGAAAAATGTTTTGTTGTTTTACGGCCTTATAATCATCCACACAAACAGCAGGCATAGGTTGTTCAATCAATACAATGTTGTATGGTTTAACTGCATGCAAAAAGTTACTTAACTCATCTGCATTTTTATAGGCCTCGTTGCCATCAACAATAAGTGGTTGCTTACAAAAAGTAGAAATATGTTTGATTAACTCCGGGCCATTATCGGCATTTGTTTTAAGTTTAATTACCTCAAAACGCTTCAGGTTATTGTTGCGGTAAAAGGGTTCAACCTCTTCAATTTCCATGATGGGCAAGGTGTAACTGGTAGCAATATCTTTTGCCGCAGGTATTCCTAAAAACTCGTGTATGGGCATTTTTTCGGCATAACATAACATGTGTATGTATGCACTTTCAAGTCCAAAACGTAAGGCGTTTTTTAGTTTAATCGAATCCAATAATTCGGTTAATTCACCTAAATCATGCACCTTGTTGCCACCTGCAGCAATAAAACGTTCAAACTCCTGAGTTATAATTTCGGGCGTTTCGTTGTACCTAATATTGGGTGCAACTTCACCAATTCCTTTCCAATTATTAAAGCCACATTGAATAATAAAATTGGTTTTGTGTGTGCTGCTGTTGCGCGAAATTTTCCAAGTGTATTTAAGCGCAAGTTTTATGGGGTTGATTTGCCAGTTAATCATCAAAACTATTTAATTAAAATGCCCGAAGCAGTAATCATTGGTTCTGTTTTGCCGGCATCGTTAGTGGTTTTAGAAACCTTACCGGTAACAACTGCAACTTTACCCGTAATGTTGTGTGGTAAAACAAAAGCTTTGTTCTCTACTTCAACAAACAATGGCTCACCACCTTGATTTTCGAGTGTTAGCCAACAACCTTCACCTTTGCAATATTCACTTACCAATCCGGTAACTGTTGCATTAAATTCGTTTTCGGTATTTAATTTAACAAGTGCATCATTCACTGTTATCGCACCATTTTCACTCACCTCAGTTCCAAAGTTTCCGGTAGCGGGTAAATCTCTTCTTGGATCGTTATTGCAAGAAATAAGCGCAGCAACTAGCAAGCTATAAATAAGCTTTTTCATATTACAATTTGGTTTGATTGATGAACAAAAGTATGGGTATGTAACTCATAAAAAAAGTAAGTTTAAAATATGCTTTTATGGACTAATGCTTTGTTGTTGATAAATGAGTTATTCTATTCAGTTAGATATCAAATAAAAGCGCCCCGTTCGAATTTCGAACGGGGCGCTCAGCGTATTGTTAATTAGCGTTTAGCTTATTGCTTTACTAATTTTTGAACAGTAGTGTTACCGTTTTGTGTTACTTTAATAAAGTATACACCGGTAGTTAACTGTGTTAAATTAATGTTTGCAAACGAGCTGTTGGTGTTGGTTGTAGCATTGTAAACATTTACACCTTCTAAAGTTACTACTTCAATAGTAGCAGGGGTGTTGTCAATTAAACTAACAGTAACATCATTGTTAAATGGATTAGGATAAACATCAATGCTTGCATTGTTTGCTTCTTTAGCAGTAACAATTACTGTGTTGCTCCACTCAAAAGTACCATCTACATCAACAGATTTTAACCTGTAGTATACTTTGTTGTTGTTAGCTAAAGCGTTAACATCAGTAAAGTTGTAAGTAGAAGTTACATTAGTATTACCATTTGCTTTAACAGCACCAACTTTTTTGAAGTTTTTGCCATCAACACTTGCGTGTACTTCAAACAAACGAGCGTTTTTCTCGCTTGCAGTTTGCCACATTAAATCAGCGTTTTTGTTGTTTGCTTTACCAACAAATTTGGTTAACACAACAGGTAGCGGATTTAAGTCGTCTGTTCCTAAGAATGAACCGAAATCTGTAACGCCTGGAGCCATAATGATATTGTTGATGGTATCAACAGAACTTGCAGCACCGGTGTAGTTGTTCCAAATGGTATTGAAACGAGCCATTTTTAGATCAGTTTCAGTTGGATTAGTACCTAATTGAGCATTGGTGTAATATAACGATGCATCAAATAAGTATCCACCGTTACCAGTTGCTGTAATATCAGCATACACGTTAGTGTAGTTTTGAGTTACACCAGCTTGTGGGTGTCTTGCACCAGTGTATTGTCTAACACCAACAGCAGTAGGAGCTGTTGCTAATGCATCATAAGTAATTTTAGCTACAGTATCAGTACCAAATAAGAATACTTGTGTACCACCGGCAACCGGAGTTGCAGGAATAGCATCTGCTAAAGGAGCAATAGCAGTAGGAGTAACCTCAAATGCACCTAGATCTGGTACACCAGCAGCAGGTGTTTGCGGACGAGCAACATTGTTTAAATCGTTAAATGAATAACCAATGTGTGTACCTCTTCCATTAATAGCCCAAACAGCTGTATCATTTGCGATAGGAGCTAACGTAGTTGCATTGATTGCTGCACGATAATTAATTGAGTTACCTTCAAGACCCGGATAAGTTGACCTAAAGTTAGGTAAGCTACGTGCACTTGTTGCATAATAAGGAGTTGTACTACCAGAAGAAACTAAGTTAAAATCAGAAGTCATTAACGCAGAACTTGGAGCCGCACTGAAGTAGTATGCATATGTACTAGCTGCACTAAATACGTTGTTCATAACGCGGAAGCTAGGTTGCAATGAAGCATAACCAACATAGAAGTAACCATTACCTGTTGAGAAGGTGTTGTGTACAATATCTTGGTTGTTTGTACCTGACTGACCAGTGTAAATGTAAGTAGCAAGGTTTCCAGCGATACGGTTGTTACCAATTATTGATTTGTTACTTGGTGCATTATTGCTGTAGTAAGTATACATGTACAAGTTTCTTGAAGTGTTACCATTCCAAACGTTATTTGTATATACAAACCCTGAATCGCAATAGTAGAAATACATATAACTTGTTATGGTTGTTGCACCTGCAAATGGGTTATAAACATTGTTTCTAACTTTTGAACCAACGCCATAGTACATGTACCAGAATGGTGAGTAGTAGAAATTGTTAAACACATTATTATCTACAACAGTATTTCTGTGGTATGAAGTTCTAGATGCGCCATAAATTCTCATTCCATAGTAAGAACCATCGAAAGTATTGTTTAATAAAGCTAAACCATCACCTACATAAGCTGCAGTGTATAAAGTGTAGTGTGTTGCAGTAACTGTAGCAGCATCATAAGTAGTTGCTCTTACTTTACAATTTCTGATGGTATCAAAGTTAGCATTGTTATCAACTAAAATGGTGTAACCAGAACTTGTATTGTTGGTTTGGTTCATGGTAACCCTATCAAAAATATAGTGATTAGCGTTATTTAAGAACCTTACAACAAATTGATTACCACTGTTAATTGAAACCGAGTCAACATTGTTTGCTTGAGATTTAAATGTAATGGTGTTTGCTGCGCTTGCACCAATAGCTGGTGCTAAAGTTACTTGCTCGTTGTAAACACCAGATTTGATGTTAAACGTAACAGGACCAGCAATACCACGACCGGCAAGTGCAGTAGTTGCAGCGCCAATAGTGCTGAAATCGCTAGGTGCGTTACCAATTACATAAGTACCTACCATTGGTGGATTTAATACAGTAACTAATGTATCGTTACTTGGGTTTCCATCTACAGATGAGTTAGGATTAGCAGTATATACTCTTACATTGTTTGTGCTAGCACCTAATGTAATTTGGTTAGCACCGCTAAATACTACAGTTACAGTGTCGCATGATGCAAGTGTACCTGTCCAGTTTTGAACAACAGGAGTACCATTGTTTAAGCGGTAAGCTACATCAAAGCTGGTAACAGTGTTACCACCATTATTTCTTACACGTACAGCTAAGTTCTGAGCTCCAAGTGTTATAGGTGCTTGTGGGTAAGGCATTGCTTCTACTTGTAAATCAAGAGCAGTTGATTGGTATTCAAACGCACCAAGATTTGGTGTAGTTGCACGTAAAGTTCCGATGATATCGTTATCAACTAAACCATTAAGGTTAATACCTCTTAAGCAACCGTTAGATAAAGAGAAGTTGTTCGCGCCAACAAAAGTAGGAGCAACGTTAAATGATGAGTCACCACCAACTGTAGCTGTTTTATAGTTAGTTGGATTGAAAAACGCACCGCCACGGTATACTAAGTTACCAGTAGTTGTATTTGTTGCATTCCAATATTGGTTGTAGTTAACAATATTACCTGTAACGTTTGTAGCAAAGTAAGCAGGTGTGTATGATCCGTTTGTTACAACGAAAATATTGTTTCTAACGTTTGTTAAAGTTGAAGTTGCACTGTATAAGCAGCTGTATGTGGTTGATGTACCTGCTCCACTCATAACCACAGTGTTGTTAAATACATTGGTTGGATATGTTGAAGTGTTAGTTACATAAATACCATAGTAGCCAGGGTAAGAAATACCCGTACTGTTACCATTAACTATGTTGTTTGCAATCAATGTTGTTCCTGCAGATACTGAAGATGTAGAAGCTGAACACCAGATACCATAACCGCCAAAATTATTGATTCTGTTTCTGGTTAACCTACTTGATACACCTGCAACACCATTTTGGTTGTTAGGGAACCATAAACCATACACGCCATAGTTCTGGCCTTGCATGTTAATGGTGTTGTTGTCTACAATTACTGGGTTGTATTGATTTAATAAGTACATACCAGCATAGTTAGAATTGTTAACGGTGTTGTTCGTAAAGATGTTTCCGCGGTTGTACAATGAATTTGATGCACCAAAGAAAACAATTGAATAACCAGCTCCGGTTACAGTATTACTATCAATTAAAACTGAGTCAGCACGCATTGCAGTTAGGCCTGTAGCACCAGCAGTACCAGTGTAAACAATTCCGTAACCAGTTAACGATGTACCTGTTTGAATTGGCACGTTTACGTTACAGTTAATTACATTTACTTTAGTGCCTTGGCTTGCTGTGTTAGTACCCACAACACCAATACCTGAACTGTTACCTGTTCCGGTATTATTTACAGTTAGGTTTCTAACCGTTACGTAGCTAGCTAAATTAATAAAGAATGCTGGAGCACCAGCTACACTGGCATTGATAATGCGTGTATTTTTATCATTACCTTGGAATGTAACCGTGTTGCTGTCGTTAGCTCCGATGATAGGGCCATTAACTCTTACCTGACCAGTGTATGTACCCGGACGGATATCAAAAACAACCGGACCAGAAACACCATTTGATAATACAGACGCTGCTTCTGCAATAGTTGCAAAATCAGGGTTAGTACCGCCTACAGTGTAAGTACCACTTAAAGGAGTATAATAAGCTGCACGCAAGGTGTCATTTGTTCTGTCAGCATCTGTTAAAGAGTTCGGTGTGCTGCTGTAAACAGTAATGTTATTAACTGCACCTAAAGTAATTTGGTTGGTTCCGGTAAATACCGCAGTATCAACGCCACAAGGAGCAATTGTGTTTGTGGTCATTAATTGTGTAACCGGAGTATTGTTGTTTAACTTATAAGTTGCGTTGTAAGAGAAAACAGCGTTGTTACCAATGTTCTTAACTATAAAAGATAAGTCTTGTGTACCAGCAGTGATAGGAGAAACCGGGTTTAATAACCTTGTTACAGCTAAGTTGTTAGCTAAACCACCGGCAAACTCGTAAGCCCCTACATTAGGGCTTGTTAACGAGCGAGCATTTCCGTTAATGTCGTTTGTAACTAAACCTGCAAAACCAAATCCATTACAACCGTCAGTTAAAGCAAAGTTATTTGCAGTTCTGTTCACAAATGAAGGATTTTCGTTGTAAGAAGAATCTCCGCCTACTGTTGCTGTTCTGTAGTTTGTAGGGTTGTAGAAAGTACCACGGTAAATTAAATTACCAGTAGTGGTATTTGTTGCATTCCAATACAAGTTGTAGTTGATGTTGTTACCTACTGGTGCAGTTGCAAAATATGCAGGTGTTGATGAACCAGAGTAAACTGCAAAAATGTTGTTTTTTACGTTTAATACAGTAGAACCGGTGCTATAAAAAGCACTTGAAATAGTTGATGATTGAATACCATTCATGCTCACTGTATTGTGGTAAACATCTGATCTGCTACCTGAAGCTAAGTTTTGTAAATAAATACCGTAAAAACCACTCCAAGATCCACCTGTAAAACTACTGATCACATTGTTTGTAATTTTTATTGGTGCTGCTGTAATTGTTCCTTGTGGATTGGCCGCATAAATACCGTAGTATCCAAAGTTATTAATTTTATTTCCGTTTAATGAGTGTGATACAACAGTATCGCTATTTTGATTAGAGAACAAATACATACCATAGTATCCGTAGTTCCAACCTTGCATGTTAATTGTGTTATTCGCAATAACAATTGGATTGTAGTTGTATGCGATATACATACCCATATAGTTGTTACTATCAACTATGTTGTTAGTAAAAGATAGTCCACTATTCGCAGTAACATTTGATTGACCGTAAGAAACTATACCATAACCACCTCCAACAATTCTGCAGCTGTCAACACTGTTATTGATAGCACCACATGCAGATATACCATTACCATTGGCTGATCCAGTAAAGTTAATACCATAACCTGTAGATGAAGTTCCTGTTAGAATAATAGGAACGCGAGCAACCACTTTTTTAATCAATATGTTTCTTGTTGCACCAACTCCGGCAATAGCCGAAGGATTAGTAGTAGCTGTATTTTCGATAGTGATATTTCGTACTGTAACGAATCTAGAACTGTTAAGTACGAAAACTCCAGAGCTTGGAATATTACCGGTGTATCTAGTGTTTAATGCATTGCCACCATCAAACGTAATGGTGTTGGTTGCACTTGCGCCTAGGATATCACCTATAACAATTGGTGTAGTTCTGGTGTATGTTCCGGGAGCAATGTTAAATACAATAGGCCCACAAACACCAGAAGCAGTTAGTTTAAGAATAGCAGAGTCAATAGTAGAGAAGTTATTTGGACCAGGAGTGCCGTTAATGGTATAAACACCACTCATCGATAAAGTTTTAGTAGCAGAAGCTGTATCGTTGTCGTTAACAGTATCTGTTTGGAAATTAGGTCCCGATGTCCAAACTTTGATTAAAGAGTTGGCTCCACTAGGGAAGTTATAACTTCCAACTAATATTTGTAATGAACTAGGGTTAGCACCACCAATGGTATCTAAACTTGCAGTAGAGGCAATAGGTGTTTGTAACACACCATTAACCGACCAATTTACGTTAAAGCCAGTAACTTGGTTAACACCAAAATTACCTACAGTAGCATATACGTTTTGTATGTTTGAGCAAAATGTAGTAGGAGAGTCGATTGACATGACACCAATATTATTTCCCGATACATTCGGAAAGTAATTGATGCGCATATTGGGGCGATTTGTGTTGGCTGCGGTTACGAAAGATAAAGACGCTGATGCACAACCTGTACCACCGTCCATGTATGTACCATATACAGAGTTAAATGTTGTTGTAGAAGATTGAACAGTACCATTTGAAGTGTATGACGCATTGTCGAAACACACCTCAATAACCACGTTATCGATGTTGTTGTAGTTAAATTGGTTGGTGAAAGTATACGTGTTCCAACCTGCAGTAGCAGTTACTGAAGCTGCACTGTATACTGTTGTAAATGGTGCAGTAACATAGCCGCTTAGTGAAGTTGCATTGGTGTGGGCCATTTTAATGGTGAAGCCACCAAGTGTTTGGCCTGGAGCCGTTACCACATTAAATGCCAAAGAGCCGAATTTACCTGCATAAACATTTAATGCATTCAATTCAGATTTAGTAATTAAGTAGGTTACTTTTCCATCCTCGTAAAATGTACCGTAAGGAGTTGCTCCTTGAGTACCTTGAGAACCGGTACCCGTACCGACTTGCACAAGCACTTGTGCCATACTCGTTAAACTAAAAAAAGTTAATGCCAGCAAGAGCAGTAACTTTGATTTGTTCAGTAGTTTTCTTTTCATGTGTTTTTGATAATTGATGTTTGTTTTGTTTGTTTTTATTTGTTTTTGTTGGGAGATAAATACGATTAGGAAGCAGTTTAATTAACCATTTTGGTCTCGGTTTTTAGTGTGTTGTAGTTGATGTCTTTTTATTCATTTTTAAGTAATGTTTTGATAATATTTCGGTTTTCAAAGTATGATAATGCAACTAAATGCGACATTAAAATTGAGTTAAATAAAGTTTTTCATTGATATTCAATGTTCTTTATGCGACAAAAGCCCCTTTTGGTTTTTCCAAAAGGGGCTTTTGTTTTAAGTATTTTTAAGAAACTATGCTAGTTCTTCACCAATTTTTGAACAGTAGTTGTACCGTTTTGTGTTACTTTAATAAAGTATACACCGGCAGTTAACTGTGTTAAATTAATGTTAGCAAAAGAGTTGTTGCTGTTGGTTGTGGCATTGTAAACATTCACACCTTCTAAAGTAACTACTTCAATTGTAGCAGGAGTATTGTCAGCTAAACTTACAGTTACATCAGTGTTGAACGGATTAGGATAAACATCGATGCTTGTGTTGTTGCTTTCTTTTGCAGTAACAATTACTGTGTTACTCCACTCAAAAGTACCATCTACATCAACAGATTTTAACCTGTAGTATACTTTGTTGTTGTTAGCTAAAGCGTTAACATCAGTAAAGTTGTAAGTAGAAGTTACGTTAGTATTACCGTTAGCCTTTACAGCACCAACTTGTTTAAAGTTTTTGCCATCAACACTTGCGTGTACTTCAAATAAACGAGCATTTTTCTCGCTGGCAGTTTGCCACATTAAATCAGCGTTTTTGTTGTTTGCTTTACCAACAAATTTGTTTAACACAACCGGTAATGGATTTAAATCATCAGTGCCGATAAATGCGCCAAAGTCTGTTAAGTAAGTTGCTGTAATGAAGTTGTTGATGGTATCAACAGTGCTTGCTGCACCGGTGTAAGTGTTCCAAATAATGTTGTAACGTGCCATCTTAAGGTTAGTTTCTGATGGGTTAGTTCCTACTTGTGCATTGGTGTAATACAACGATGCATCAAATTGATAGCCACCAAATCCATTTGCCGTGATATCCGCATACACGTTAGTGTAATTCTGGTTAACACCAGCTTGTGGATGTCTAACACCTGTGTACTGTCTAACACCAACTTCAGAAGGAACTGAAGCAAAGGCATCATAAGTAATTTTTGCTACGGTATCGTTACCAAACAAGAACACTTGGGTACCACCGGCAACCGGAGTTGCAGGAATAGCAGTAGCTAATGGAGCAATTGCAGTTGGCGTAACCTCAAATGCACCTAAATCTGGAACACCTGCGGCAGGTGTTTGCGGACGAGCTACGTTATTTACGTCATTCAAAACATAACCTAAGTGGTTACCTCTACCATTAATAGCCCAAACAGCAGTATCTGCAGCATTAGGTATTAAGTTGGTTGGAGATGTAAATGCGGCTCTGTAGTTAATAGAATTACCTTCAAGACCGGCATAAACGGTTCTCATTGCAGGTAATGTTCTAGCAGCAGTAGCATAGTATGGTGTAGTACCAGGTACACTTACCAAATTGTAATCTGATGTTAAAGTTGCTGCATTTGGTGCTGCACTGAAATAGTATGCATAAGTACCACTAGCATTAAACACATTATTCATTACACGATAATTAGATAAACTATTTGGATACAAATAGAAATATCCACTACCTAGGTTGAACGAGTTGTGAACTACATCTTGGTTATTTGATGAAGTGTTCGCTACATAAAAATACATATTACCTTGGCCTTTAACCTGGTTGTTGGCAATAAGAGATCTGTTTGCAGGAGAATTTTGTGAGTAATCTAAATACATGTACTGAGTTCTACCACTTAATCCATTGTAGATATTGTTGGTGAACTTAAATGCAGAGTCATTGTATCTGTAATAAGAGTACATGGTTGTACTGCTTGTTGTGGGTACATTAAATGTATTGTTACTAATACGGCTGTCTGTACTGTAGTAGAAATAATACAACGATGAGTAATAGAAGTTATTAAATGTATTTCCATTTACCACTACATTTTTCATCGGAGTAGTTCTGCTTGCACCATAAATATATGCACCATAGTAAGAACCATCAATAATGTTGTTGTCAATGCATAAACCTGTACCTGTATATCCGGTAGCATAAATACTATAAGAGGTATACGAAGTGGTAGTAGGATAAATCGGCATGTTGATTTTACAATTTCTGATGGTATCAAATGATGATGTTGCAGACAATGTGATACCGTAGCTGGTAACATTATTACCTGTTTGCTCAATGGTCAATCTATCAAAAATGTAATGATTAGCATTGTTGTTAAAACGAACAACAAAGTTATTTCCGGTGTTACTGTTCCAACTTAAAATAGCAGAGTCAACATGATTAGCCTGCGATTTAAATGTGATGGTATTGCTTGCAGATGCTCCAATTACATTGTTTAATGTAATTGACTCATTGTATGTGCCGGTTTTAACATTGAACACTACAGGGCCAGAAATACCTCTACCTGCCATTGCATTTAACGCATCAGTAAACGTAGTAAAGTTTGACGGTGCCGCACCAATCACATAGTTGCCACTCATCGGTGGGTTAAGTGAAGCCGCAATGGTATCGTTGGATGGATTAACATCAGCTAACGAGTTTGGTGCATAAGTGTATACCTTAATGTTGTTTATTCCATTCACTAAAGAAATTTGATTAGTGCCAGAGAAAACAACAGTTACAGTATCACAAGCATTTAATGTACCTGTCCAGTTTTGAACAACAGGAGTGCCATTGTTTAATCTGAATGCGATGTTAAATGAAGTAACAGCTGTAGTACCATTGTTGCGAACAACTGCTGCTAAATTTTGCGCACCTAATGTTATTGGAGCAATAGGGTAGGGCATTGATTCAACTTGTAAATCTAATGCGAAACCCTGGTACTCATAAGCACCAATGTTAGGATTTGCAGAACGGGTATAACCTGTGATGTCATCATTAACAAAACCAGTTGCAGGAGCTCTGTAACAGCCGTTTGTTAATACCATATTCTCAAAACTGCCAGTAGGAGGGATCATAACATATGATGAGTCACCACCAGCATTAGCTGTTTTGTAGTTTGATACATTGTAGAAGGTTCCGCGATAAATAATGTTACCAGATGTTGGATTTAAAGCATTGTAGTAGATGTTGTGATTAACAGCACCCGTAGCAGTAACATTGGTAGCAAAGTATGCAGGTGTGTAGCTTCCGTTATTGGTAACAAAAATGTTATTTCTTACACGTGTGTTACTTGATCCGGTGTTGTAAAAGCAAGTGAAAGTGGTTGAAGTACCCGCACCCAACATACTAACAGAGTTGTGGTATACATGTGCAATGTTAGCCGAACTGTTTTGGTATAAATAAATACCATATGCACCTGGATAACTTGAGTTAGGGCTATTACCTATAACCGAGTTGTTGGCTATGATGGTTTGAGCACCAGTAGACGCAAGTTGTGGAGCGTAGATGTACATACCATAGTAACCAAAGGTGTTTACTTTGTTGCGAGTGATACGACTTGGTATTGCGGTGTTGTAGTTAATATTGTTATAGTAGTATAAACCATAGTATCCATAGTTTTGACCTTGAACATTAATCGTATTGTTATCAAACACCAAAGGATTACGCACATAACCGATGTATGCACCCATGTAGTTAACATTGTTTAAAACGTTATTAGTGAAAACATTACCGAAGTTGTATAGGTTGTTTGTTGCACCATAAAATACCAAACCATATCCAGCACCAGTAATGGTGTTACTGTCAACTCTTACTGAGTCGGCACGCATGGCACTAATTCCAGTTGCGCCAGCTGTACCGGTGTAAATAATACCATAACCTGAACTCGATGTACCTGTTTGAATTGGAACATTTACGTTACAGTTAATTACATTTACTTTGGTTCCTTGGTTTCCAGAGTTGGTACCAACCACTCCAACCCCAGAGCTTTGTCCACCACCAGTGTTGTTAATGGTTAAATTTCTAATGGTAACATAACTTGCTTTGTCAACAAAAAATGCTGGAGCACCTGGCGCATTGGCATTAATTATTCGTGTAGCTTTATCATTGCCTTGGAATGTAACAGTATTACTATCGCTCGATCCTGTGATTGGGCCATTAATTTTTACTTGTCCAACGTATGTTCCAGGACGAATATCAAATACTACTGGGCCAGATACGCCATTAGCAAGAACATCAGCCGCTTCAGCAATTGTAGCAAAATTAGGATTTGTACCACCAACTGTATACGTACCACTTAGCGGAGTGTAGAAAGCTGCACGTAAGGTATCATTACTTCTGTCAGAATCAACAAGTGAGTTAGGATCGCTTGTAAATGCTTTAATAATATTAACGGCTCCTAAATTAATTTGGTTGGTACCTGTAAATACAGCAGTATCAACACCACAAGGAGCAATAGTGTTGGTAGTCATTAATTGTGTAACAGTGGTGTTGTTATTTAATTTATAACTAGCGTTGTATGAAAATACAGGATTGTTACCAACGTTTCTTACAATGAAAGACAAGTCTTGAGAGCCTGCAGTAATTGGTGAAACAGGAGTAAGTAGTCTTGTTACAGTAAGGTTGTTTGATAAGTTACCAGTATACTCATGAGCTCCAACGCTTGGGAAAGTTAATGAACGTGTTACTCCATTAATATCTGTGGTGGCAAGTCCCGGGAAACCAAAACCAGCGCAACCATCAGTTAGCGCAAAGTTGTTGTTTACACGAGATGTAAATGATGGTGCATTGTTGTATGAGCTGTCTCCTCCCGCAGTAGCAGACAAGTAGTTGGCTGGCGTATAAAACGAACCACGGTAAATTAAGTTACCTGTAGCAATATTTGTATTGTTCCAATACAAGTTGTAATTAACTGTGTTTCCAATTGGAGCGGTAGCGAAATAAGCAGGTGTTGATGAACCGGAATAAACAGCAAAAATGTTGTTTTTAACATTCAATACGTTTGAGCCGGTGCTATACAAGGCACTTGATGTAGTTGATGTTTGGATACCATTCATGCTAATGGTGTTGTGATAAATATCAGCACGACAAGCAGTGTTGTAATTGTATAAGTATATACCATAAAAACCGCTGTAAGACCCACCTGTAAAACTACTCAATGTATTGTTTATAATTTGAGGTGCGGCAGCTGTTGTGGTAATAATCGGATAATAAACATACATACCATAATAACCGAAGTTGTTAACTCTGTTATTAGTAATCATATGCGATACAGCGGTATCAGCCGAGCGGTTGTAATAGAAGTACAAACCATAGTAACCATAATTCCAACCTTGCATGTTGAAGGTGTTGTTGTGAATTGTGATTGGGTTGTTGTTATATGCAATGTAACCACCCATGTAATTACAGCTATCAATAATGCTATTTCTTAACACTAAACCGCGGTTAGCCACTGCGTTTTGGTTACCATACATTACCACGCCATATCCACCACCAACAGTGTAGCAGCTATCTACAACCACACTATCAGATCCTGTTGCGCTAATACCATTTGCCGTATTTGATATGTTAATACAATAACCTGTTGAAGAGGTGTTGTTCCAAACAGGAAGACGCACCGCACAATTAACAATGTTTATGTTTCTTGATCCTGAGCTTACAGCAATACCAACCGGAGTTGAAGTTGCAAGGTTAACCACAGAAATGTTTCTTAAAGTTACGTATTGAGTTGCACTTAAATTGATGATTGTATTATTTCCAAGGTTACCGGTAAAAATACAATTGTTACGATTTAAGCCGTCAAAAGTTATTGTATTAATACTACTAGCTCCTAAAATGTTTGGTACTACAATTGGGGCTGTTCTGTTGTAAGTGCCTGGGGCAATATTAAATACTACCGGACCACAAATACCAGCATTGGTCATTGCAGCGATAGCAGTTTCAATTGTAGCAAAGTTGTTAGGTCCAACAGTACCACCAATTGTGTATGTACCACCCGGTAGTGCAGGTGATCTGTATACCGTTGATGTATCATTTAATCTTGAAGTATCGGCAACGCTATTAGGAAATGATGTCCAAGCTTTAACTTCGGTAAATACATTTGAAGCAAATGTGTGGTTACCTAACATTAATTGGATTGAGCTTGGGTTTGAACCACCAACGGTATCCAATGTTGCTGATGAGGAAACAGGGGTTTGTAAAACACCGTTAAGTGACCAATTTACATTAAATCCTGTTATTGAGTTTCTACCAAAGTTCATTACAGTTGCGTAAATGTTTTGGTTGTTGGCACAGAAAATAGTAGGAGAGTCGATTGACGCTACACCAACATCATTAAGAGATGGAGGGAAAGTAGCCGACCAGTTAGATTCCCAGCCCGAAGGAGTTACAGAACCATCGCTGTACCATGTGATATACATAGTACTTCCTGTGGTAGTGTATGTAATCGGTACAGCTGGTGTTCCTCTTAATCCTGTTCCGGCTGGTGTCAACTCAGGTGAAGATGTGTTAGGTCCATTGAAAACCCTCAGGTAATCGCAGCAGTTTTCTGAATTGTAAGCAGTGATGTTTAATGTAATTGAAGTAGCTCCGGGAACACTGATTAAAAATGTCATGTTCTCGTTGTTGTTGTAGTTTGCTAAAGGCCCTCCGGAGTCATAGAAGTTACCTGTTCGTGCATTAGTCGATGGCACAGATCCCATGTTAATGGATACAGCCTGCGCATTGGCATATTCAATACCCAATGCACCAAACAACATTAAAAGCCATAATGACTTAGAGTTGTTGTAGTAAGAAAGTAGTTTTCTTTTCATGTTTTGATGTTT
>CAZRVA010000017.1:0-37173 GCA_964603255.1 uncultured Chitinophaga sp. | reverse complement strand
AAGATTAGTGCTGTAAATTTTACTACATAAATAACAAAATGTTAACGATTTGCAAGCATATCGCTCATTCTTTTTTAAGCTACTCACCAAAACTCTAATTCTTAAAATATTACAAAGACTTGATTCTACTTGTAATAACGTTTATCATTTACCGTTAATGGAAATTGCACAATTATATCAACCAAAACACTACTAAATTTGGTTAATTGACCACAGCACATATATTTGCTAACCTATATATAAACCGAATTAACGTAAAGCATGAATCGTTTTAACTTAGTAAATAACGTTTTAGGATGGATAACCTTCGTTATTGCACTGGTAACTTACACCTTAACACTTGAGCCTACTGTAAGCTTTTGGGATTGCGGTGAGTTTATCTCCGCATCATTTAGATTACAAATTTGTCACCCTCCGGGAGCTCCTTTATTTCTTTTATTTGGGAGATTATTCTCGTTGTTTGCCGGTGGCGATGTAACGCAAGTTGCTTTTTGGGTAAACATGGTATCGGCCACCACAAGTGCGCTGTGTGTAATGTTTACTTTTTGGACCATCACACACCTTGGTCGTAAGTTAATTTCTAAACCAAACGAAGAATTGAGCATGCAGCAAGTATTGGCCATTACGGCTTCGGGCTTGGTTGGTGCTTTAGCTTTAACATGGAGCGATACATTCTGGTTTTCGGCTGTTGAAGCAGAGGTTTATGCTTCCTCAAGTTTCTTTACCACATTAACATTTTGGTGTATTTTAAAATGGGAAAACAATGCTGATAAGCCAGGCAGCGAACGCTGGTTGGTGTTAATTGCTTACTTGATAGGTTTAGCCATTGGCGTGCATTTATTAAGCATCTTGGTTATCCCATCAATTGTTTACGTTTATTATTTCCGCAAAAATAAATTTACCCGCAATGGTTTTATTAAAGCTACTTTAGTTGCTGTAGCTGCTATTGCCATTGTTCAGTTTGGTATTATTCCGGGTATGCCATCGTTGGCTACTAAGTTTGATTACTTATTTGTAAATACCTTGGGCATGAGCTTTAACACCGGAGCATTTTTTATGCTTTTTGTTATTGCCGGAACTTTGGCCGCAGCTATTCACTATTCCCAAACCGATAGTAAAACAAGTTTTTACATTGCAGCAGGACTTTATGCCTTAATGGTATTGGTTACTTTCTCATTAAATCCATCGGCATCGGGTTTAATTTTCTGGGGTGCAATTACCGCTATTTTATATTACTATGTTGTTAAAAATAACGCATCAAGAAGTGTTGTAAATGTGGCATTTTTAAGTGTAGCGTTTATCATTATTGGTTACTCGTCATATGCAATGGTAATTATTCGTAGTAATGCTAAACCACCTATTAATATGAACGCGCCCGACAATCCATTCAGTTTATTATCATACCTAAACCGCGAGCAGTATGGCGAAAATCCATTGGTTTACGGTCAGTACTTTTATGCCAAGGTTATTGATGAGAAAAAAGGTGCAATGACATATGCGAAAGGTGATGGCAAATATGAAGAAGCCGGTGAAAAAGTTGAACGCGTTTATGACCCAAAAGATTGTACCATTTTCCCTCGTATGTGGGCTGATAGACCTGATTATGTTCAAGCATACCGCCAGTGGGAAAACATCCCTGAAGGTAAAAAAGCAACCTTTGCTAAAAACATAGATTTCTTGTTAAGCTACCAAATGGGCTTTATGTACTGGCGTTATTTCGCATGGAACTTTATTGGTAGACAAAATGATGATCAAGGTTTTGGTGACATTACACGCGGTAATTGGATTAGTGGTATTCCGTTTATTGATGCCATGCGTTTGGGTCCTCAAGACAATATTCCTGATACCATTAAAAACAACAAAGCACGTAATACATACTACTTCTTACCTTTGATTTTAGGTTTAATTGGTTTGATATATCACTTCAAAAAATCGAAAGAAGATGCAACTGTTGTATTAACTTTATTCTTATTTACAGGTGCATTTATCATCCTTTACTTAAATTTCCCGGCACATCAACCTCGTGAGCGCGATTATGCATACGTAGGTTCATACCAAACCTTTATGATTTGGATTGGATTAGGTGTACTGGCTTTAATTGATTGGTTGAGTAAGAAAATGAATGCGACTGCTGCAACGGGTATTGCTTCTGTGGCTACCATTGCCGGTGTGCCATTGTTGATGGCTTCACAAAACTGGGATGACCACGATCGTAGTAACCGTTATGCAGCATTAGATTTTGCTTACGATTACCTGAACTCTTGCGCACCAAACGCAGTATTATTTACCAATGGTGATAATGATACTTACCCATTATGGTATGCACAAAACGTTGAAGGTATTCGTAGTGATATTCGCGTAATTAACCTGAGTTTATTAAACACAGATTGGTATGCAGATGCATTAAAAACTAAAGTTTACGACTCGGAGCCTGTGCCATTTAGCATGACACCAAACCAATACAAACAAGGTACGAGAGATTATGTAATTTTCTACCAAAATCCTGAAATAGAAAGACAGTTTGGTATTAATCAAACCGACTTTTATCCATTAAGCAGTATTATTAAGTTTATGACTGATGATACTGACCCAATGGCTAAATTGAAATCAAACAGTGGTATGGAGTTTAGCTACTATCCTACCAAGAAATTTTATATTCCGGTTGATAAACAACATGTGTTGAAGCATGGTGCTGTACATCCTAAAGATGCAAACATTATTGCTGATACCATGAAGTGGGAAATTGGAAATGGCACTTTAATGAAAGCAGATTTAGTAGTGTTGGATATTTTATCAACCACCAACTGGACACGCCCAATTTACTTTGCTATTACAACCGGTAGTGATGTATACTTAAACATGATGGATTACTTCCAGCTTGAAGGTTTAACATACCGCATTGTTCCTATTAAAAATACCGATCCGGTTGAAGGTGGTACATACGGACACATTAACACCGACATTTTATACGCTAACTTGGTTGAGAAGTTTAAGTGGGGCAACATGGATAAAGAAGGTGTTTATTTAGATGAAACCACTTTGCGCCAAACACGTAACTTCCGTAACTTATTCTATCGTTTAGCAATGAAATTAGTTGCCGAAGGCGATAACACTCGTGCCATTAAAGCTTTAGACCGTTGTGTAGAAGTAATGCCTAAAAACACTGTTCCTTACGACATTTTTATCATCCGTTTGTCTGAAGCATATTATGCAGCAGGTGCTCCTGAAAAAGCAAATGCATTAATAAACACCATGGTTGATATAGCAATGGAGAAATACCAATACTACAGCCGCTTTAAAGGCAGCAAAGCTAAAGGTGTAAGTACAGAACTTGAAGAAAATGCAAACATTTTAATGTATGCACAACAAGTGGCTCAGTTTAATAAACAAGATCAATTGTTTAAAGACATACAAACAAAAGCACAAAAAGTATTAGGCGCACAAATGCCTCCAATGCAATAACATTGAATAGATAGTTTTGAATACGGCCGCCCTTTGGGCGGCCGTATTTTTTTGTTTAATAATTAACCTCACGCGCTTATCTTCGCCCCCAATTTTATTATTCCTCAATTACATGAGCACAGCTACAGCAATTACATTACAAAAACGCAGAACATTCGGTATTATTAGCCATCCCGATGCAGGTAAGACTACATTAACCGAAAAGTTTTTATTGTTTGGTGGTGCTATTCAAACCGCAGGTGCTGTTAAAAGTAATCGTATTAAAAAAGCTGCTACTTCCGATTTTATGGAAATTGAAAAGCAACGTGGTATCTCGGTTGCTACATCGGTAATGGGTTTTGATTACAAGGATTATAAAATTAATATTCTAGATACACCTGGTCACAAGGATTTTGCTGAAGATACCTACAGAACTTTAACTGCAGTTGATAGTGTAATATTGGTTGTTGACTGTGTTAAAGGTGTTGAGGACCAAACACGCAAATTGATGGAAGTGTGCAGGATGCGTAATACACCTGTTATTGTATTCATTAACAAATTAGACCGCGAGGGACAAGATCCATACGATTTATTAGAGGAGATTGAAAAAGAGTTAAACATACACACCCGTCCGCTTACCTGGCCAATTGGTATTGGTAGCGACTTTAAAGGGGTTTATAATTTATACGAGAAGAAACTAAATTTATTTCAACCCGATAAAACCAAAATTGCCAAAGAAGTTGTTGAAATAAGCGATTTAAACAGCAACGAGTTAGATGATATTATTGGCGAAAAAAGTGCAAATAAATTACGCGAAGATGCTGAGTTAATTGAGGGTGTTTACGAACCATTTAGCAAAGACTTATACTTAGAAGGCTATTTAGCTCCTGTTTTTTTTGGTAGCGCCATTAACAACTTTGGTGTGCAAGAGTTGTTAGATACGTTTGTTCAAATTGCTCCAGAGCCAAGAAGCCGTTTTACCGAAGACCGTGAAGTAAAACCAGACGAGAAAAATTTCTCTGGTTTCATTTTTAAAATTCATGCTAACCTGGATCCTAACCACCGTGACAGAATTGCATTTTGCCGCATTGTTTCAGGTAAGTTTGAGCGCAATAAATTTTATCATCATACCCGATTAAATAAAAAATTACGCTTTAGCAACCCAACCAGTTTTATGGCCAACGATAAAAGTGTAATTGATGAAGCTTATCCGGGTGATGTAGTTGGCTTATATGATAATGGTAACTTTAAAATTGGCGATACACTAAGCGAAGGAGAAAATATCTCGTTTAAAGGTATACCTAGCTTTTCGCCCGAAATATTTAAGGTACTTGAAAACAAAGATCCTCTTAAAACCAAACAGCTTGAAAAAGGTATTTTACAGCTTACCGATGAGGGCGTAGCGCAGTTGTTTACCCAGCAACCCGGTAACGTGCGCATTATTGGTACGGTAGGTGAGTTACAGTTTGAGGTAATACAATTCCGTTTGTTGCACGAGTATGGTGCTTCATGTGCTTTTACACCGCTTAGCTATCAAAAAGCATGTTGGTTTACCAGTGATGATAAAGCAGAATTGGAACGTTTTAATGTAATTAAACGCTACAATATTGCTGCCGATAAAGATGGCAGACCTGTGTTTTTTGCCGAAAGTATGTGGGGTTTAAAAATGACTCAAGATACTTTCCCTAAAATCGATTTCCACTTTACATCAGAGTTTGATAAATAATCGAACCTAAAGCTATACATAACTTAACCACCAGTGTTTGTGGTTAAGTTTATAATTGTAATAACGTTTGCAAAGTGGATATAAAATCACCACCACTAAAAGCCAAACGGCATACACACCTGCTAAGTTAAAACCTAAATTATCCGGCCTAAACCAAAACGGACGTTGTACAATATCAGCCGTGGTGTATCCTTGCGCAAAAAACAACGGAATGGTTAACAAATGTATCACATATATGTGTATGATGTAGAAGTAGAAAGGCACGCTGCCAAATACTTGTAGCTTTTTGGTGATGAAATTTTGTGTGGTTTCAAACCAAGCTAAAAACAAAAGCGCAGGACCTAACATCACCAAACTATACATTAATGATGGCGGATATTTGCTTACATCTAAAAAGGATAAAACGGTATTGGTAGAATTAGGTTGAGTAACATAAGGGTGTGGATCTCCATAAGCATTTACCAAACGTAACACCACAAATAATAACAACATGCCGAACCCGGTTTGTAGTAATATTTTCTTTCTTTGGGTTGATTGAAAATTGCGGTTAAAAATAAATGCCAAACCATAACCTAAACACATGATTCCAAACCATGGTAAAACACCATAAACCGTTACAATGATGTAGTTTTCTGTTACAGCAAAACGTTTAAAACCGCTGGTGTGAAATAAATTATAAATGAAAGTTTCTTGAGTTGAGGCAGGCAAAAAATCCAACAAATTATGCAGCGAAATGATGGCAATACCCAAGCCCAAAATAAACTTTTGAGGCAACCTTACCACCAACGAAAGTAATACCATACAAGCACCAATGGCCCATATTACCTGGAGTATTGATGCGTTAAAAAATGGGTTAAACATCCAACCAAAATTAACTATAGTAAGCTCGATGAAGATGAGCCACACACCACGTTTTAATAAAAATAGCTGTAGCTCTTTTGGCGATTTTTTGCCACCCGATAAGTTGGCAGAAATACCTGCTAAAAAAATAAAAACAGGCGCACAAAAATGAGTAATCCAGCGGGTAAAATACAATGCCGGTGTGGTAGTATTTAAATCCATGGGATCATGAATAAAAGCATCATTATGAAAATAATCGCGCACATGATCAAGTGCCATGAGTACAATTACCAAGCCTCGCAGCACATCAATGGATAAAATTCTACTTGTTGTGTTCTCTGTTTTCATAGCAAAAAAAAACGGAGGTTTTTAAGGCCTCCGTTTGTGTAATGTTTTATTTAATATCAAATGCCTCGTCAACTATTTGTTGTTGCTCTTTGGCATGTACTTTACTAAATCCTGTTGCCGGTGATGCACTTGCTTTACGAGAGATTAAGCGCAATTTAAAGTTCTCTTCTCTACGCAATAGGTATGTCCAGCTACCCATATTTTTTGGCTCTTCTTGTACCCAGCAAAACTCTGCACCTTTGTATTTAGCAAATACTTCATCCATTTCCTTTTCAGGCATTGGATAAATTTGCTCTAGGCGCACAATAGCTATATCTTTTCTATTTTCTTTTTGTTGACGCTCCAATAAATCGTAATAGATTTTACCGGTACAGAATAACACACGTTTTACATCTTTTGCTTTAACGCTGCTGTCGTCAATCAATTGCTGAAATTCACCTTTAGTAAAATCTTCTAACTTGCTTACACAAGCCGGATGACGTAATAAACTCTTAGGCGTCATTACCACCAATGGCAAACGTGTTTTACGGTGTAACTGTCTGCGCAATGCATGGAAATAATTTGCAGGTGTAGTAATGTTACAAACCTGAATATTCCAATTTGCACAAAGCTGTAAGAAACGCTCTAGCCTTGCAGAAGAGTGTTCAGGACCTTGACCTTCGTAACCGTGAGGTAACATCATTACCAAACCGCTGTAGGTTTTCCATTTTGCTTCTGCACTACTTATGTACTGATCGATGATGATTTGCGCACCATTGGCAAAATCACCAAACTGCGCTTCCCAAATGGTTAAATCATTTGGTGTAACCATACTAAATCCGTACTCAAAACCTAAAACTGCGTATTCTGATAATAATGAGTTGTAGAATTCAACCGTTGCTTTTTTATCATCACCTAAACTATCAAACACATTGTGCGATAATTCGCTATCTTCTTGTTTGATGATAGCATGACGGTGAGAGAAAGTACCACGCTCAACATCCTGACCAGTCATACGTACTGCATGACCTTCGTTTGCTAACGTAGCATAAGCCAACAACTCACCCATAGCCCAGTCGTAGTTGTCGTTTTTAATCATGTTTTTACGATCGTTAAACAACTTCTCTACTTTACTAAAGGCTTTAAAGCCTTCCGGTATACTGGTAATTTTTTCAGCCAACGACAAGAATAACTTCTTATCAACAGCTGTTTTTGGTTGGCTATCAAAGTCTTTATCGGTTGCACCGTGGTAACCATCCCAAATTTCTTCGATAAACGAACGTACCGGTGATTTTTCTGATGCTTTTGCCTTTTCTAATTTTTGCTGAAGTAAACCACGGAATTCTTTTTCCATTTCCTTGGCCAAATCAGCCTCAACGCTACCAGCACTTAATAATTTCTGGTTGTAAATTTCGCGTGGGTTTGGATGTGAAGCAATGGCTTTGTACAACAAAGGTTGTGTAAAGCGAGGCTCATCACCTTCGTTGTGACCATACTTACGGTAACCTAACAAATCAATAAATACATCTGTGTTAAACTCTTGGCGGTATTCCATAGCTAACTTAACTGTGTATATTACCGCTTCTACATCATCAGCGTTAACATGAAACACCGGGCTTAATGTAGTTTTAGCAACATCGGTACAGTAAGTACTTGTACGTGCATCATGATAGTTGGTAGTAAAACCAATTTGGTTATTGGTTACGATGTGAATACATCCACCAACATTGTAGGCTTTAAGACCGGCCATCTGCACCATCTCATAAACAACACCTTGGCCTGCAACTGAAGCATCACCATGAATTAAAATTGGTGCTACTTTATCAATATCGCCACCATGAATTTTATCTAGTTTAGCACGCGCAATACCTTTAACAACCGGACCAACAGTTTCTAAGTGAGAAGGATTTGGCGATAAACTTAAGTTTACTTTTTTACCAGTTGATGTGGTGATTTCTGTTGCATAACCCAAATGATATTTCACATCGCCTTCAAACAATGCTTCTTCTATGGCATCGCCTTCAAACTCTTTAAATATTTGTTCGTAGGTTTTGTTTAAAATGTTGGCTAACACATTTAAACGACCACGATGTGCCATACCCAAAACAAACTCTTTAACGCCTAACTCAGCACCATATTGAATAACTGAATCTAAAGCAGGAATTAAGGTTTCAAGACCTTCTAAAGAGAAACGTTTTTGACCAACAAATTTTGTATGAATAAAATTCTCGAATACGGTTGCTTGATTTAACTTACCTAAAATATGGCGCTTCTCATCAATTGAACACTTAGGTGTATTGCGGGCAGCTTCCATTTTCTTTTTAAGCCAATCAATTTTACGTGGTTCACGTACATACATAAACTCAGCACCAATACTTTGGCAGTAGGTTTGCTCTAGTAAGGCAATAATATCCTTTAGTTTTGCTGCGCCTAATCCAACCTCAACACCGGCATTAAATGATTTATCTAAATCAGCCGGTTCTAAACCGAAATTCTTAATATCCAAAGTAGGCTCATACTTTCTGCGTTCACGAACCGGGTTGGTTTTGGTAAACAAATGACCGCGCGAACGGTAACCCTGAATAAGGTTTAACACGTTAATTTCTTTTAACGCATCTTGACTTAATGCAACTCCTTTTGTATTGCCATCAAACTTTTGTTGACCCAATTCAAAGCCTTCAAAAAACTTTTTCCAGCCAAAATCTACCGAATCGTTGTTTGCTAAATACTGTTGATATAAATCGTCAATTGCGTTTACATCAGCGTTTGAAATGTATGAGAATTTATCCATGACTACTCGTTAAGAATTTAGGTGCGAAGATATATTTTCTAAGCACAAGTGCGCAAATAATGCGATTTGTATTTTATTTCTGAATACCAGTATCTTAAAGCACTAAACTAAGAAAACTCCTTAATATATGTGTTTTTATTTTCATCAAAAGCTCAACAAGTATGTGATATCGACATAGTTTTAGCAAAAAATGTCACTTTTTAGACTAAATCCGCATTAAAATGCTTAAGTAAAATTTTAAGTTTTGATTATGTAATCTTTTCATACCTTTAATTTTTATTACCAAAGTTATATGGGGTTAAAATTTTACCTACGATTTTTCACTTTGTTAGTTGTTACCACTACTGTCTCTAATGCACAGGTAATTACAAACTATGCATTTAGTTCATCACAAAGTGTATATGTACCGCTTTCTGGAGCAACGGCACCGGTGCTTACTGGCGGTGATTTTGATGAAGGTTGGTATTCAAGAATACCAATAGGTTTTGAGTTTTGGTTTATGGGAAATTTGATAACCGAAATTCATGCCAGCACAAATGGAGTTATCTCTTTATCGACCAACGTACCTAATACAGCGGCTTCAAATAATAACCTATCGACCTTTGCTGGTGCATTTTACAGACCAATTATTGCGCCTTTATGGGACAATCTGGATATGGACTCACTATCAGGGGCATCTTTTTCATACTTAACAACAGGTACTGCGCCAAACCGCGTTTTTACCGCAGAATGGAAAAATGCAGAGTGGAATTGGTTTGCCAATAATCCAACTATTTCTTTCCAGGTAAAACTATACGAATCAACCGGAGTTATCGAATATATATACAATCAGGAAACAGGAAACTTATTTTCACCATCTGCATCAATTGGAATTGGAGGAGTGAATAACACACAATTTTTATCCCTCAACAACAGTGGAAGTACACCCACTATTAGCAGCACCGTATCAACTAATAATATCAACACCAAACCGGCATCCGGGCAACAATATACCTTTACGCCTCCAATACCTTCAAGTGTATCATCTATCAGTTTCAGCAATATCACACCTACAGCTATAACGGTTAACTGGACTGCTGTAACCGGAGCAGTAAAATATGCAGTTTACCAATCTACAGACAACGTAACGTTTACTTACAGCGGTAGTAGTGCATCAACTAGTTTATTAGTAAATGGCTTATTCCCCAATACCACCTATTACTTTAAAGTATATAGTATTTCAGAAGGTGCATATGGAACAAATCCTGCCACAGGATTTTCTACTACACAAAATGGAGTTGTGTCCGGTATTATAAGTATCCCTACGAATGCAAGATCAATTACTGCTGTTTTAGATTCGATAAAACAATATGGAATTGGAGGTCCGGTAACTATTGAATTGGAAAACACTTATACCCCTTCTTTTGAACGCTTTCCAATAATATTGAGTGATACCTTGGGAACATCAGCAAATGCACCTCTTGTAATAAGAGCAGCGAGTACCGCTACCAATGTTGAAATTTTTAATACTCAGAATAGTGTATCTACGTTCCTATTTTCAGGTGCACGCTATGTAACACTAGATGGAAGACCAGGTGGATCCGGAAGTAATAGGGTATTGACGGTGAGGGCAAGTAATTACAGCAACGCCATTGATATGTATTCATACAATACCAATCAAACAAATGTTGAGATAAAATTTTTAAATGTAAAAGCGGCATTCGGTGCAATTAACATTCCGGCATTTATTGAGATATATGGATACTTCAATAATTCCCTTGCTAATACAAGTATCAACAACTGTGTTATTGGTGATTCAAATGTTATGGCTACTATGGGAATTAGAGCCTATTCATATAACCAATCAAACACAGTAAACAACAGCATTATCAACAATGCTATATTCAACACAGGTAGTAGCTATAACGGTTACGGAATAAACGTTGTAGGAAATAACAATAACACCTGGTTTATAGAAGGCAATCACATTTTTAATTTATTACCGATAAGTGGCATTACTTCTAATTTGATTTATTACGGCATATATGTGCAAGGTGCCAATGTTCATATTAAAAATAATTTTATTGGTGGCTCTGATTTATCGTGTGGTGGAGCTGCATTTGAAGCCGGACCCGCAGCCAATAGCAATGTTTTTAACGGGATTTACTTTGCCGGAGCTTCCAATCAATTTGCCAGCATCCAAGGTAATACCATTGCCAATTTCTTCTGGCCGGGCACATCTTTACAACCTTGGACAGGAATTTACATACAAAGTGGAAGAGCTCTGATTGGTGATACTACAGGCAATACCATTGGTGATCCTACTGGAGGAACAACATCAATTTATGTGTTATCTCAAACTACAACTA
The DNA here is from genome assembly GCA_964603255.1 of uncultured Chitinophaga sp. GTDB lineage: Bacteria > Bacteroidota > Bacteroidia > UKL13-3 > UKL13-3 > UBA6183. The sequence continues at coordinate 25,700 of CAZRVA010000017.1, read as the reverse complement.
ACACACCTGTGGCTTATGGAGTAAGAACCATAACAACCGGTAATGTTATTATAAAAAATAACAACATGTCGGGAATCAATGCAACAGGCGTTAACTCTACTTATCCTTGCGCAGTTAATGCCATAAACGTTACTAGCACAACGCAAGCCAACATCAGCGACAATACCATTGGTAGCACAGTTTATCCAAACTCTATTCGAGCAGCATCTCCAAATGGATTTTATCCGCAGTCGGCAATTGGTATTAATGTGTCATCAAGTAGTTTTGGTTCGTTAAATATTACCGGAAATACCATCGCAAACTTGGGAAATTCAGGCACATCTACCTCTCTACAAAATTATGCTTGTGGTATTTTTGTAACCGGAAACTTATCAGCAAATATTAGTGATAATAACATTAACAATTTGTTTTCAGCAAGTGGTAATCCATCTTCAAACGGCATTACATCGTTAGTTGGTATATATTATAACACTACATCAAGCGCATCAGCATTAATTAGCAATAACCGTATTCATAGTTTAAGAACAACATCAACCAATACACCTGCATCTTGTTTTGGTATTAATGTTATTTCAACAAGCGGAAGTCCAATAAATGTTGACCGTAATTTTGTGCATAGTTTCAGTAGTGTCTCAACCTCATTATTGGCAAGCTTATGTGGTATTAACTTACAAGAGGGTATTATTAACGCAACAAATAACATGATTAGGCTGGGGGTTGATGCCAATGGAAACAGTAACGCATTGAGTAATCCTATAATTGGTATTAACAAAATTACCAACTACAATACTGCCATATTAAATAACAATGTTTATGTAGGCGGAACGGTAACAGGAACTGCTGCCATCAATACTTACGCGTTTAGAAAATCAACCGATGGTTACGATGAAATAAAAAACAACATCTTTATTAACCAACGAAGTAATTTAACAACAGGTGGTAAACATTACGCTATGGGATTTAACTCAGTTAATAACGTTGCATCCAATAATAATTTATTTTTAGCTTCGGGTAACAATGGAAGGTTGTTTCAATTAAATTCAACAGATTACAATACACGCGCTGCATGGTTTAATGCAACAAGCTTAGATAACAATAGCGATAGTGCAGAAAACTACTTTATTAATGCTACAGGAAATGCGTTAAACGTAAACTTGCACCTTAATGCCGGACTACCAACTAAGGCGGAAGGTAATGGAACGCCAACCTTTTTAACAGAAGATTTTGACGGACAATTAAGAAACGGATTAACACCTGTGGATATTGGTGCTGATGCAGGCAACTTTGTTAAAGTTGTTATTAATCCGGTTCCGGTTGAATGGCTTTGGATTAAAGCAGACAAGAATAACCATGATGCTAAAATTTCATGGAAAGTATCATCGCAATTAAATAACCAACATTACCTTGTTGAACGTTCGTTCGATAACAAAACCTTTACTGCTATACATAAAGTTGACGGAGACGGAACTTTATACATCCCTAAAGAATACAGCTTTGTGGATACCGATGTATTTGGTGAAAGTAGTATGGTTATTTACTATCGTATTACACAGGTTGATTACAGTGGGAAGTCAAGTTCTTCTAAAACAGTTAGTGTTTCTAGTTTTAAAACGGTTAAAGAACAACCCGAAATGTGGCCTAACCCAACTAAAGGCAGAGTATATGTTAAACTACCCGCAGATGACCCCGGAATATTGTATGCAATCACCATTACCAGCATGAACGGTGTGGTTGTTTACAAACAAAAATCTTATTACCAAATATTAACAGAGTTGGATGTAAAAGATTTTCAGCCCGGCATTTATTTTACTACCATACAAATAGATGACCAAGTACCGGTAAACAAAAAACTAATTATAGAATAAATAAATGGCTCCTTTTGAAGGGGCCATTTTTATTTGATTACTCTCTGCCGCAAAACTTTTTTAAATATGTTAATGCATCAAGATAACCTAAGTTTAAGGCCTCTTGTAAATCATCACAACCTCGTTCTTGCTGATTAATTTCTAACTTACTCAACCCTCGTTTAAAATAGGCTAACTCAAAATCGGGACGTAATGCTACACACACATCATAAGCATCAATAGCTTTTGCATAATTACGCGAACTCTGATAAACATTGCCCAAACCAAACCATGCGTGTACATTTTTTTCGCTACGATGAATTACTCGTTCGTATACTTTTTCGGCTTCCTTAAATCGTTTCAAACCAATTAATGCTAAACCACGGTTGATAAATTGTTGTTCGTTGTATTGCGTAAGTTTGAGTGAACTATCAATATCGGACAAAGCCTGAAAGTACTGTTGCGTTTTTAAATACAAATTTGCTCTTGCTTGTAAAGCCAAAACAAAAGAAGAATCAATTTTTATAGCCTGACTCAAAGCATCAATACCATCTTGGAAGTTTCCGATTTGTTGGTAGGTAATGCCCAAATAATACCAATTGAATTGGTCTTGAGGCAACATACTACACACTTCCTCCCATTCGTATCGGGCAGATTTATATTCTTTGGCATAGTAATAACTCAATGCACGTTTACGGTAAATCCTTTTATTTCTTTTGGTAATAAAAAGTGCGTTAGTATAACGTAATGAGGCATCATGAAATAAACTTAATTCATAATATGCATCTCCGCAAAGCTCAAGCGAAACCGTATCCTCCGGGTGGCTCTTGATGTAATCATCTAGTACTACTGCCACTTTTGCGAAGTTTTTTTGTTTTACTAAATCATTACACCAAGTAAGCGTATCTTGGGCTTGTGCTTTTGAGTTAACTGTTAATACCAACCACAAAACAAGTAAGGAAAATAGTTCTTTCATCAGGCATTTACGGGCAACTTAATCTCAAAGGTACTTCCTTTTCCTTCATCACTTACAACAGCAATCGTACCTCCGTTTTTTTCAATAAACTCTTTACATAACAACAGGCCCAATCCGGTACCTTTTTCGTTGGCTGTTCCTAAGGTTGATGGGTTAATATTTTTTGTAAACAGTTTATCTATTCCATCTTTACTAATACCAACACCGGTATCGGTAACACAAATTTGCATTTGGTTATCTGTTTGTTTTGATGATACCTTAATACTTCCGCCCTTATTGGTAAACTTAATAGCGTTAGAAACTAGGTTACGCAAAACCAAATTAATCATATCTTCATCAGCAAATACAGTATGCTCCTTATCCGTTATGTTAATTAGAGTAATACCTTTGGTATGGGCATTTCCACCCAATAAACCAAAATTAGACTCAACCATTTGATGTACATTTAGCTGTTGAGGGTTGGTTTCTATCCCTTTAATTTGAGCTTGTGCCCAAACCAATAAATTCTCCAATAAATCAATGGTATTTTCTACTGAAGAAGATATTTGTGTGGTAAGCACATCCGTATCTTCATCCGGTGTGTAATCTTTATTACCCACCAAATCAAAATACAATTTCATGGTGGTTAAGTTATTTCTTAGATCGTGCGAAATAATGGAGAAAAAACGGTCTTTAACAGCATTCAACTGACCCAATTCTTCTTTTTGTTTGGTGATGGCAATAGCAGTTTGTTCTAGCTCTGATTTTTGTAGCGCTAAACTTTTTGCAATTTTTTTGTTTTGAGTATACAAGTAAACAAACACGCTCAAACCACCTAAAACCAATACCAATAGAATACCAATATAGTTTTTGGCTTGACGTTCACGTAACAACTCCGATGCTAAGATCTCTTGTTCTTTTTGTTGTAGCTCAATTTGCTTTTGCTTCTTCTCACCTTCGTATCTTAATTGCAAATCGGCCAACTGTGCTAAGGTGCTATCATTGTATAACGAGTCTTTTATTTCCTTACTTAGGTTCTGAAACGTGGTTGCTTTATCTAACTCACTTGTTGCTTTGTATAACCTCGACAACATTTCATAAGCAAGTTCTAATTCTATTTTTAGGTTTGATGATTTAGAAATTCCTTCAGCTAGTTTAGCTGCTTTAATAGCCTTTTCGTATAACTTCTGTTGCTCATAAGTTTGTGCTAAACCATTATAACTAGCTGCCTGAAGTGGCAACATATTTAGCTGTTTTGAAATACTTAATGAACGGTTAAATTGCATAGTGGCTTCATCAAAATCTTTCGACTCTAGACTAATATTAGCCAACTGTAACCTGGTAGAAGCCTCACCCGCTTTGTTATTAATTTCGATATATAAGCGTAACGAGCGTGTGTAATACTCTTTGGCCTTTGTAAAGTTTCCTTGTTTTAAATACAAGTTTCCAACTTGGTCGTAACTCATTAGTCTTTTAAACTTATCGCTCGATGCCTCGTAAATTCCAGTTGCTTTTAAATTGTATTCAAGCGCCTTACTAAAGTTATTTTGTTTGGTGTAAATGGCAGATAAGCCGGCATACACATTAACCAAATTATTTTTATCGTTTTGATTCTCGTAAAAACGTAAAGCCAACAAATAATTATTTAATGACTCTTTTAAATTTCCGGTAATGAAATAAACACTAGCTAGTGCAGTTTGGGCTTTAGCAGCATTTAACTCGCTCCCATTATCGCTACTTAACTGTAAAGCTATTCGGTAAGATTCAATGGCTTTACTCATATTTCCGGTACGGTAATATAAGCCACCTAAATGTTGTTGAATATTTAAACGCTCGTTAAAATTGGTTGATTTTTCTGCTGCTTGATTGGCCCAATCAATCGCCTTAACCGGGTTTGAGTTGGCATAAAGCAGAGAAAGTTTAAATTTAATTTCGCCCTGTTTATTGTCATCAGCTTGTTGTAATACAAGCATCAAACTATCTATTTGCTGTTGTTGTTGCGCATTGGCAAACAAAAACAAACAGCAAAATAAACTTATTAATGTGAGACGAAACACGGTTTATGTGGTAGAATTTTCTGCTAATTTAAAGCCTGAACCGTGAATATTTACTATTTCTATCGATTCGTCTTCTTTTATTAGCTTTCTAAGCTTGTTGATGTACACATCTAAATTTCGTGCAGTGTAATAATCATCGCGGCCCCAAACGTTTAATAAAATGGCATTACGGCTTAACAAATTGTTTTTATTGGTAATGAATAGCTTTAGCAATTGTGCTTCGGTAGAACTGATGCGCTTATCGGCATCAACCACCTTAAGTTTATGGTTGGTAAAATCTAACGTTACCTTTCCCGCCTCATAAACTTCATCAGCGCTAGCCACTTGTTGTGGTGCGTACTGTGTACGTTTAAGTATGGCCTTCATGCGGGCAACCAACTCATCTAAATTAAATGGCTTGGTGATGTATTCATCAGCTCCGTAATCAAAACCTTTAATTTTATCGTCTTGGGCTGAGTTTGCTGTTAAAAAGATAATAGGAACCACATCGTTTTTTTCTCTGATGTTTTTTGCCAACTCAAAGCCATCCATTTTAGGCATATTTACATCAAGTATGCATAAGTCGAATCGTTCGGTTTTAAAAGTATTCCAACCTTCCATACCATCTTTACAAAGTTTTACGGTAAATCCTTTCGACTTCAAATTTTCTTTAAGTAAAATACCCAAAGCTTGTTCGTCTTCAACAATAAGTATATGTGGCTTTTCCATAATCAGGTTTTTAACAAATTTATTTAAAAACACGCTGCAAGTGCATTTTTACAAGCTCCAACCGAAACATCAACACTTAATATTTTCATAACAACTGCTACAAATGTACTAAATACCAATGCATTCAAGCGATTAATAAAATTTTCTTAAATGTATTTACTCCCTTAATTTGCGGCATGAATCAAAACAACAGTATACAGCAATCTCACTTCGTTTCATCGCTTATATTTTTGCCTATTTTTCTTTTTGCCATTAGTCAAACCCAAGAAATTAACTGGCTACACACCGCTTTGTTTTTTGTGGTGATGTTTGTGTTGGTTCAACCATCCATACAAATGCAAATTGCTTATGCCAACATGCAGCTATCCAAATGCGATATTGCACAAACCGAACAGGCCAAAAAACTTTTTAAAATAAGTACTGCAATGGATGGCGTTGCAGTAATTTTCTCAACCGTTGTTTTTTCACTAGAAGCTGGTGCAGGTGTGCTTACATACCTGTTATTATCTAAATTACACAACAGCAATCCCATCAGATTAAAAAAATATGCCATCATTTCTTGGTTGTTAACCATGGCCATGCAAGGTGTTTTATTGTTTGCTTTAACACAATATACTTGTGGTAAGATTATGCTTATTACCAATGTTTTTGCTGTACAAGCTACTGCATTTTTTGTTGGTTTTATGTTTCCGTTAACGCAAATGTATACCCATCAACAAGATGCCAACCGTGGCGATTTAACCATTAGTTTACGTTTAGGTATTAAAGGAACTTTTACGCTTGGTTTAGTTGCTTTTTTGGTGGCTATTTTATTTATGGGATTGCACTTTTACAATGTTAAAAAGTTATTCCATTTTTATTTGTTCTTGTTGTTTTTATCGCCTGTTGCAGCATACTTTTTTTGGTGGCGTAAAAACACAAAAATTCAACCATTGGCGGCCAACTACACCTTTACAAGATTATTTGTAATGATTACAACAATAAGTATGGGCTTATTTGCAACGGTGCTTATTTACCTCAACCACTTGAGCTAAACCTTTTGTGGTTTGCGTTGTTTAATTGGCTATGAAACATTATGTAATAGTTGGCGCAAGCAGCGGTATTGGCTTTGAATTGGCAAAGAAATTAAGCGAAAACAACCAGATTACTGCGCTAAGCAGAAACGAAAATGAATTAAACACCTTACCAAATACAACCTTTTATGCGGTTGATATTAGTGAAGAAAATCCCGGTTTTCCTGCAATAGAATCTGCGGTAGACGGATTGATTTATTGTCCGGGTACCATTAACCTAAAACCATTCCGCTCGATACGTACCGAAGATTTTTTAAACGAGTGGAACATTAATTTTTTAGGTGCGGTAAAAACCATCAAACATTTTTTACCTCAACTGCAAAAATCTGAAAACCCCAATATTGTGTTGTTTAGCACTGTGGCTGTTCAAACCGGTATGGCTTTTCATGCAAGTATAGCTGCTGCAAAAGGCGCAGTAGAAGGTTTAACCAGAAGTTTGGCTGCTGAGTTTGCTCCTAAAATAAGGGTTAATGCGGTTGCTCCATCATTAACCAATACACCTTTAGCAGAAAAATTGTTAAATGCTGAAACCAAACTAAAAAGCGCAGAAGAACGTCACCCACTTAAAAAAATTGGTTCACCAAACGATATTGCCAACGCAGTGCAATATTTATTAGAAGCCAATTGGGTAACAGGCCAAATTATTAGTGTTGATGGTGGTATGAGCGCCTTAAGATAATTATAGCCAAACACTGAACAACCATAAATGAAAACAATTTTTACGTTAGACGATATTCTGCAAATGGAGAAACAACCACGTACCAATTTAATTAATTCGTTACCCGGCATACGTGCGGCTAATTTAATTGGCACATGTAACCAAGCAGGCGAAACCAACTTAGCCATATTTAATTCGGTTATACATATTGGTGCGCATCCGCCATACATGGGTTTTATTATGCGACCTGTAACCGTGCCACGTGGTACGTACCAAAATATTAAAGAAATTGGGCATTTTACCATTAATCAGGTTAACGAAAGCATATACAAACAAGCCCATCAAACGGCTGCTCGATATGATGTTTCTGAGTTTGATGCAACCGGACTTACACCCGAATTTACATCTACCTTAAAAGCGCCTTATGTAAAAGAAAGTAAGGTTAAAATTGGTTTACGTTTTGTTGAGGAACAACACATAAAAGCTAACGGCACCATTTTGATGATAGGCGAAGTTCAAGAAATTATTTTGGAAGATAATTACCTAAACGAGTCGAACATTGTGCAACTGCAACAAGCCGAAGCCATTGGTGTAAATGGATTGGAAACCTATTACAAGGTTGAAAAAATTGCGGAGCTACCTTATGCAAAACCGGATGGTAACATCTTAAAATAATTGGTGAACCGCATGAAAACTTTGCGTTTAATTTTAGGTGATCAACTTAACCACAATCATCCTTGGTTTAAAGAAGTTGATAAGAATGTAGTGTATTGTCTTTTTGAAATGAGGCAAGAAACAGATTACGTTAAACACCACATTCAAAAAATTGCCGGCTTTTTTGCTGCCATGCGCAACTTTGCTTCAGAGCTAAAAGCATTGGGGCATAACGTGATTTATTTAAAAATAAACGATAAAGAGAATACACAATCGTTGGTTGAAAATTTACTATTATTCATCAACCAATATAAAATCGAAAAATTTGAATACCAGTTACCTGATGAGTATAGGTTAGACCAACAGTTGCAAGCATTTTGCAAACAACTTTTTATACCAACCCACGTTGTTGATAGCGCACATTTTTTAAGCACACGCAATGATGTAAAGGTTTTGTTTGATGGCAAAAAACAAATACTGATGGAAACCTTTTACAGGACCATGCGCAAACGTTACAACATTTTAATGGATGGTGAAAAACCTATAGGTGGCAAGTGGAATTACGATGAAGATAATCGTAAAAAATGGAAGGGTACACCTGCATCACCCAAACACAATTTGTTAAAAATTGATGTGAGTGAAGTACTAAAAGATATTGAAAAAAGCGGTGCTGCTTACTTTGGTAATATCAAGCCAAAAGCTTTTACCTGGCCTGTTACTAGAAAAGACGCACTTGGTGTTTTAAAATATTTTATACAAGAGAGTTTACCTTATTTTGGGCATTTTCAGGATGCCATGAGCACCAAAGAAAACTATTTATTTCACTCCAGATTATCGTTTGCATTAAATGTTAAATTGATATCGCCCATTGAAGTGGTAAACGAAGCCGTTAAAGCATGGCAAAACAATCAGGCTGTAATTACTTTACCACAAATAGAAGGTTTTGTAAGGCAAATTATTGGTTGGCGCGAATACATGCGTGGCATTTATTGGTGGAAGATGCCTGAGTACGAAACGATGAATTACTTTAATCATCAAACCAAATTACCACATTACTTTTGGGATGCCGATACCAAAATGAATTGCATAAAACATGCAGTACAAAATAGTTTGGATAACGCATACGCGCACCACATACAACGCTTAATGGTTACAGGCAATTTTGCTTTGTTAGCAGGTATCAACCCAACTGAATTAGACGAATGGTATTTGGGTATTTATATTGATGCTTTGCACTGGGTTGAAATTACCAATACGCGCGGCATGAGCCAATTTGCTGATGGTGGAATTGTGGGCAGTAAACCCTATGTATCATCGGCTAATTATATTGATAAGATGAGTGATTATTGTGGAAGTTGCCACTACAATAAAAGTGTTAAGTATGGCGATAAGGCTTGTCCGTTTAACAGTTTGTATTGGCATTTTTATGAGCGCAATCAACCGTTATTAGGTAAAAACAACAGAATTGGTATGATGTACAATGTGTTAAACAGAATGCAGCCTGATGAAAGAGAAAAGCTGATTAACCAAGCTGAAATTTACTTGAAAAACATAGAGAAATTATAGGCTTTAAAGAATAACCCCCTTCAATATTTGTCGCATTCTTATACCGTCAAGCATTGTTTATGCACCAATTCTCCACAGCGTTTTTTTAGTGCTGTCTAATTTTTAAGAAGTCGGCAATGTCGCATTTATCAAGACTTTACATCTGCATAACGTTTAATAAATACCTGTAAAAGCCAATATCCACCACTTTCAAAAACAACACCTACAAAAAAGCAATTCGTGTGGCGTGTAGTTTTGGTGTTATGATATTGGTAAATAAACTAGAACCGGCAATAGCTATTGAAAGCCATCATTACGATTGTTTTCATCAGTATGCTGAGTTGCTAAAGATATACGACTTTATTGATTTGCCTGAACACATTAAGCAAATTGAACAAACCAACAGCGCCATTTTGCGTACGTATTATGCCAATGCAATAGACTATAATTTAGTTGACATTAAAACAGTTAAGTATATTGTTGAAGGTAAAATTAAACCTAAGGCACTTAACGAAAGAAACATTGAGCAATACATTAAAGCAGAAGAATGGTTGAATACACAGTTAGATCAGCCATTGAACATTGGCATGCTTTACCAATTGCAAAAAATATTAATACTTGATTTATACAACAACCGCGATGATGTAAATTTATTTACGGTTAATGCCACGCGTGCACCTGAAAAACTGAGTGCAACAACCGAAATGGAATTGGAAAGTTTATTCGAGTACATGAATAACGACAACGAACACCATGCGGCAATTCAAAGTTGGGTATTGCATTTTAAATTGTTACAAGTAAAGTTATTTAGCGAAGCCAAATCGAAAATAGCATCGTTGTTACAAAACTTTTGGTTGGCTAAACATAACCTTACCATGTATGGTTTGTTAAGCTTAGAACACGAGTTGTACACCAATAAAAACGACTATCAGGTATTTTTAGGTGAAACACGCGATGTAGAAAAAATTGCGGCAACCGAACAGCAACAATTAGATTTTGGGATGATGTTGTTTGGCGGACAATTAGATCGCTTAAAAACATTGTTACGCTCTTACTTCCGTCAGCAAGTAGAGTTTGATAAATTAAATCCTCGTCAGAAAAACATCATGAACTACGTATTTGAGCGTGGTTATCGATTAAAAGAATTTGACGATAGTGTACTTAATCAGCGCCAAAAACTAATTATGTACATCATACAACACAGAGGATTTATCAGTACCAAAGAATTGGTTACCGAATTTGATTGCAACCGTAAAACCATACAACGTGATTTTGCAACTTTACTGGAGTTAAACTTAGTTAAAGTAATTGGCAAAGGCGCAGGTTTACGTTATGCAGTTAATGTAGCCGAAAGCAAAAACGATTTCTTATCGAAATACCAAAGTCCGCTGGTAGCCGAAGACACCGATGGCATAACAGACGATTTATAGTTTATTATTTAAGTAAAAGAAAAGGGGACGTCCAAAATGGATATCCCCTTTCTTTTTAAAGTTCGTCTTCGTTGTAGAAGTAATCTTCGTTGGTTGGATAATCAGGCCAAACCTCTTCAATACTTTCAAAAGGCTCTCCGTCATCTTCCATCTCTTGTAAGTTTTCAATTACCTCAAGTGGTGCCCCACTGCGAATTGCATAATCAATTAATTCGTCTTTAGTTGCAGGCCATGGTGCATCGTCAAGATATGAGGCTAATTCTAATGTCCAATACATAGTGGTATATTTTAATTTTAATGCGAATATAAAAAACTCTACTTTCAAAAAAAGTTATTTTTAGGTAAAGGTCAACCCATAAGTAAATCAGGCATCTAAGCCTTGTTTATTACTTTTTGCAGGGTTGATTTCTTGTCTAATTTACCACTTTCTAACTTTTCAAACTCGTTTACAAAGAAAAACTGTTTAGGTGCAGCATATTTGCCAAGTGTTTGTTTGCAGTGTTCAACCAGTTGCTCAATCACTTCATCACTTAGCTTCTCACCCATCATTACCACCACTACTGTTTCGCCAAATTTTTCATCGGGTTTGCGGCAAACAAACATCGGTTTAGGAGGCATTTCAAGGTCGTTCATTTTTTCTATGATGGCATGCTCCACATCATAGCTAAAAATTTTAATCCCACCACTGTTAATTACATCATCAATTCTACCCACCAATTCAAAGTGTGTATCATCAATTAAATTCACCACATCGTTGGTAAGCAACCATTGGTCGTCTGTAATTGGCGAGCTAATGCATAAACATTTTCTTTCGTCAGTTTTTATATGAACGCCATCTAAAACTTTATAGTATTTATCCTTGCCAATTCTTCTTAGCGCAATATGGCTTAAGGTTTCTGTCATGCCATAAGTTTGCCATACTTCGCAAGTTAATTTACTTAATGCTTGTAAGGTATTTTCGTTAGCCGGAGCACCACCTAATAAAATGTGTTTAAACCTGTTTAATTTCGGTGGGATGCTTTCATCTGTTTGTACCTCGAAAACTTGCATCGGCACAAAAGAAACAAAAGTATAAGGGTGGTTTTCATCAAGACTTTCTATTGGATTTGATGAAGGCGATACAATGGTAATATCACAACCTAATTCCATAGCACGAACCAGCATCATAGCTCCACCAATCATTTTGCTGCTGATGCATAAATACACATGTTCGTTTTCGGTAAGTTGAACCGCCTTAATGGTACCGTTTGCACTCATCAGCATGTGTGCCCTATCTGCAGTAATGGCTTTTGGCGAGCCTGTACTACCCGATGTAGTAAAAGTAAAATGTGGAACCCCACTTAACCAATCCTTGCAAAAATGTAAGGTATCGTTTAGGTAGCTATCCACCACATTAAACTGCCCTTCTTTAATTTCGTTAAACGAAAATTTACCTGCTGACGTGTAAATATTTTGCATGCTACAAAGTTAATTTACTGTGGGTTAAAGATAATATGATATTGGTTTTAAATTCCTGTACTTTTTCCTTCGGCTACTAATTTTAACCTTTCGGTTTCAAACCAATCCTCAAATTTTTTGGCCTTTTCTTCGTATAATTCATCCAACTTAAAGCGGGTAAACTTTATGGTTTTACCACGGCCCATAAAAAGATTTTCGTAGTAAGTACGCACATTTTTAAGCATAGGTTCGGCATTGGGGTTTGTGTGTACGTTGTAATCAACCACATCAGGAGTAATGTTTAAATGCTGCAACATATTTTGTGTAAAAGCAAATAACTCATCGCTATCTGTTTTAAAATTAATTACGCCACCGGGCTTTAATATTTGCTTATACAAACGTAAAAAACGGGTATGCGTTAAACGGTGTTTGGCGCTACGATGACGAACAAACGGGTCGGGGAAAGTTATCCAAATTTCAGACACCTCGCCCGGAGCAAACAACTCGCTGATGCGGTGCATTAAAGCACGCATAAAAGCCACGTTGTTCATGTTATTTTCCAAAGCTTTTTTAGCACCCACCCACATGCGGTTACTTTTAATGTCAATACCAATAAAGTTTTTATCAGGATTTTCTTGAGCTAACGCAACGGTATATTCGCCTTTACCACAGCCCAATTCCAACACAATCGGGTTGTTGTTTTTAAACACTTCTTGGTGCCATTTGCCTTGCAAATCGTAGGCAAAATCGAAAGTGTGCGGATAATCAGCAAACTCGGCAAAGCGTTTTAGTTTTTGTTTGGCCATTAACTTGGAAATTAATTTTAAAGGCGGCAAATGTAAGTTAGCTTAATGATATCACAAATTGATTTTTATGTTCTTACATTACCCTGACCAAATTCGCTTAAATTCGCGGCATGATGAACTTATACGCCTTGCAAACCGAGATTAACGGCAAGGATACCACTATGCTTACTTTACTTGATGCCGAGGCAATGGCTCAGGTTAAAAACCAACGCGCTATTGTTGGTTTACTTAAAAATCAAAACGGACCCATTACCCACGATAATATTTTGTATAATCCTGCTTTTGTAGACTTTTTTCATAAAACCATGTTGGTGTTTGCCGAATTTGCTGCAGGTACAAACCCAATTACATCAAACGGTTTTATGTATGTGATTGATGAGCGTTGTAAAACACCCGATAAACCTGAACAAAAAGATATTATTGGTTCATTTGAAGTACAAGCAGGTGTTGTGCTTAAAGATACTTACGTAGCCAATACCAATTATCAGTTCATAAGCGATGATGGTTTGTTTAAACTACCAGCCCAAATAGAGCGTGTTTTATTTATGGCATTGGTGTAAGTTGCGTTATGGCATTAGTTACTTTTTTAGATGTGGTTGACCTTTGGTTTAAGGTAAAAGAGCGTGGAGCTGCATACGCTGCTAAAAAACTAGTGAGCGATACAGAAACGCGTATTAAAAGCACCTGGAACGAAGACGATTTACCCGGCAGTAATTGGTGGCAAGTAGATGCAGTGAGGCAACGTTGGAACGAACTGATTACGGGCAGCAAAACCAAAATTTACCCCGATTATGTAGCCGAAAAATGGCTGACCAATAAAAATAACTTAAACATGTTAAGCATTGGCTGCGGCACCGGCCAACGTGAGTTAGAGTTTGCCGTGCATAAAAATTTTCATCAAATAGATGCTTTTGACATTGCTCCCAAAGCGATTGATGATGCCAACAAAACAGCCCAAGAACGCGGAATTACCAATTGCAATTTTTTTGTGGGTGATGTTTACAACGATCAATGGCCCGAAGCGCATTATGATGTGGTTTTGTTTCATTCTTCATTACATCATTTTAAAAACATTGATGGTTTATTACAGAAAGTAAAGTACACGCTTAAAACATCTGGGTTGGTAATTATAAACGAGTATGTTGGTGCTAATCGATTTCAGTTTACGAATACCAGAAAGAAATATGTAAACAGTATTTACAAAAAGGATGTACCCGTAAGTTTTAAAACACGTAAACATTCAACAGCCATTAAGAACGAAGTATATTTTCCGGGATTGTTGCGTATGGTTATTTCCGATCCATCAGAAGCAGTTGAATCGGCAACTATTTTGCCGTTAATGCAAAAGCATTTTGAGTTGTTAGAACAAAAAAACTATGGCGGGAATTTACTTACGTTTATACTAAAAGATATTGCCCATCATTTTAATAAACCTGAAGCGCAAAGCACATTGCAGCAATTATTTAAACTTGAAGACAATTTGCTTAAACAAGAACAACAAAGTGATTTTGTGTTTGCGGTGTATCAAAAAAAGTAAACACAACTTATTACTTAATCAACTCTAATTGCTGAAAAACTGCAACCAAAGATTTACCTTTTTCTGATAAGTTGTATTCGATGTGAAGTGGTTTTTCTTTCACAACTATTTTATCTAACAAACCCTGTTCTTCCATTTCTTTTAAAGCAACAGCAACCGATTGTTTGTTCGATCCTTCGAGGTTGCGCAATAAGGAGCTAAAGCGCACCGGACCATCTAATGCCAAACGAAATATTTGCGCTTTCCATTTGCCCGAAAGTGTTTTTAAGAGGCTTTCGGCAGGGCAAGTAATGTCTTTTTCTACGTTGTTTTTGGTGGTCATGTTTTCCTGACTTATTGATTGGTAAATTTATTGTAACCAACTTTGCAACGAAGTTACGAAATAAGTAACTACAATTAGGTTGATTTAAAATATAACAGCTTTGAAAACCATTATTTATACGTTAATAACAAGTGTTGCGCTATTTGGTTGCAACAATAAAATAAAAACAAAGATGAACAGTAATAATCCATTGTTATGCGATCCGCAAACTGGTGTTTGTGAATTGCCGGGAACAGCAAGCGAGTCAGATAATGTAAATGTAACACCGGTAAAAAAACCTGTTAAAATAATTTACTTCACCGATCCCATTTGCTCATCGTGTTGGGGTATTGAGCCACAATTACGAAAACTAAAATTAGAGTATGGAAATCACTACGAAATTGAATACAAAATGGGTGGTTTATTGCCTGATTGGAGTTACAACAGCGGAGGTATCAGCAAACCATCTGACGTGGCGCACCATTGGGATGAAGTAAGTGCTTATTACGATATGCCTATTGATGGTGATGTTTGGTTAGAAGACCCTTTAAACTCGTCTTATCCGCCATCAATAGCTTTTAAAGCTGCAGAAATTCAAAGCAAAGAGAAGGCCTTATTGTTTATGCGCAAGATGAGGGAAATGGTATTTTTAGAAAAAAAGAACATTGCCAAATGGGAAGTAATTAGTGAAGCGGCCAAACAAACCGGACTTGATGTTGCCAAGCTAAAAGCTGATTTTGATGGACCTGCACAAGATTTGTTTAAGGCCGATTTGGAGCTTGCTCGCAAAATGGGTGTTAGGGGTTTCCCCACTATGTTTTTTGTTGATAGCAATGAACAACGCCACATTGTTTATGGTTTCAAACCTTATCAGGAATTTGAGAGCACCATGATTAAAACATTCGCAAACGCCACCAAAAATAATTACGATAAAAACTGGCAAAGTATTTTTAACAAGTACAATACGCTTACCACACGCGAGTTTGCCGAGTTAAGCAACATCAACAAAAAGGAAGCGGAGAGCCAATTAACAGATTTGGTTAAAGAAGGTAAACTTCAAAAACAAAACTCTAAAAATGGTCCGCTTTGGTTATTGCCAAAGCTAATAAAATAATTTTTGAGTGTTTATAAAACGAGCAAGTGGCCAATCGGTTACTTGCTCGTTAAAGTTTAGCAGCAACAACAACAACAGTTTTATACGCTTTTACTTCTCCTTTAAGGTTAAATATTTCGAAGTAAAACACATACAAACCAACAGGAGCTTTTTGTCCATCATCTGTTGTTCCATCCCAAGTAAAAGTGCCACTTGTGCCCAAAATATTATTTTTAAATAATTGCTTAATAGATTTACCTGAAGCATTAAAAATAGTAAGTGTTCCGGTATAACCATTTTCGTTAAGCAAATAATTAATATTCATTACATCTTCATAACCATCACCATCTGGCGAAATGGTTTTAGGTTGTAATTCCATTACACTTTCGGCACGTTCTGTTTTTAAATATTGCGAATTTTTATAGGTTGGTGTTGCATATCCAACACTTGATGCTGCAGAAGTCCAATTGCTTCTTTCGCTGCTTTGTCTTTGCACATCTATTCGTTCCAAACTCACCCCATCTTTATCATCTAATAAAGGCACATGCATCTTGTCATCGTAAACCAACTCATCCAAAACCACACCTTGTGAATTCATTAAAATAATATTCCCTGCATCATCATTCATACTTGGTGTGTTTGCTTTTATCATTTGTTCGGGATACATGCAATAATATTGCTGTAGAACCATTTCTGGTGAAGACGAAATTACCACATGTGCTTTGGGTTTGATGGTGAATCCATTCAGTGCAATATTTTCAATTTGATCTATGTTTCCATCACCATCGCGTTTAGCCAGCAGTAAATCTTTCACATCTATCAGCTTATTACTGTTGTTGTAAAGCTCGATAAAATCAACGCCACCACTGCGCGGATTAAATAATACTTCATTAATAAAAAGCTGATTGCTATCTGCCAAATAAGGCAATCCAACATCAATACTTTTAAAATCTTGTATGCTATTTCCCGCACAATCTTTGATACTATCTACCACCAATTGATAAACTTCATCACGCAATAAAGCATCCTCAAATTGTAAAATAGTGCTGTTGTACAAAGGCGCTACACCTGTTATAGCAGAAGGAGAAAAAAGATTATTAACTACAAATCTTGTGTTTAAAAAAGAGGTGGAATCCATGGCTTCATCAAAAAATAATTCCACACGTTTTTCATCGCGTGCGTAAGCGCGTATTAATTTTGGTGGTTGATTATCCCGGTTTAATCCTTTTACACTATTTTGTTTTGATGGTGTACCACCAAGCGAATTTGTGCTTGCTTTCCAATTATTTAATCCACACGGATTATTTACATCAACCATTTCTAAACTCCAGCCACCATTGCGCTTTAACGCATCGGTAAACCAAGCCGATGTATAGTTTACATGATGAATAACCTGTCCTAAATTGTTAGATAAGGTTAAGGCATCAGTATCATTACCTAAAGATGGAAAACTCGAAACGCGCAACACATTTGCATCGAACGGTAAAGCGTGGTTTGATGAAGTAATGGTGATAAAACTATCGGGTAACAAAAGGTAATCAGGAAGTATAGACCTGCTTGAACCATCTGCCAAAACCCAATCTTTTAGGTTGATGATTTTATTACTTCTGTTGTGTAACTCCACATACTCAGCATTTGGTAAACCCTTAACCGGATCAGGATCGGCCATAATTTCGGTAATCAGCACATCATAATTTTGTGCGGTATCGGGTACTACGTAATTAAACACAAATTGTAATGATGTATCGTTACCGCTGCAATCCATAATATTGGTGAGGTTTACCGTGTATTGTGTTTTATTGGTAAAAGCATTTTGTGTAGTGATGAGCAATGTATCTAAACCCAAAACTTGTGTATTATTTATGTTGATGTTAGGAGAAAATCCAACACCAATTAAACCAACAGATGTAGTATCCAATGCTTCGGTAAAATGTATGAGAATGGTTTGAGCATCAACCAAAGTAAAAGTGTTAATGCTTGGTGGCAGCATATCCGGCAAGTTATTCCAAACAGCATTTATGCTACCCGGAGTACCGCCTGTAGTTGATACAGATGCGGTATAATTTTGTTTTCCTTTACACAATTGCTTTGGGCTTTTAAGCTCAATTGTCCAGCCCCCATCATCTTTTATGGCATCTTCGTACCAACTTAAATCGTAACTTAATTGATGAATGCTTTGCGCATTATTATCTTTTAAAATAATATTATCGCTGCTATTGTTTAACGATGGAAAATTACTCACACCAATAGTTCTTCCATAAGCACTAAATAAAGGAACATTTGCTGTTGCACATACAGCTACAAAACTATCAACGCCTAAAATATAATCGGGTAAAGTAGCAGTGCTTGATCCATCACTTATTGTAAATCCTTTTAAATTTACCGCTACACCCGAGTTGTTGTAAAGCTCTATAAACTCTTGCTCGGGCAACGACATTGGTGGTGAGGGATCTGGAAAAAACTCACTGATTAATACATCATGCACTTGCGGTACATAAAAGAAAAATGGTGAAGAAGATAACACCATTGTGTTACCTGCCACATCTTTAACGCCACTTACGTTTAACACATAATTTTGTTTGGAAGCAAAGGCTTGCAAAAAAATTATCTGCACAACTCTTGCGCTTACACGCTGTATTTGTGTTGGATTTGTATTACCTGGTTGCAATAAATAATTATTGGTTTGAGTAGCCAAAGTGCTATCAACAGCCTCGTTAAAGTATACTAAAATACTGTTATTGCCTTGTACAGTTATGCTATCTATTTTTGGAGGAATGGTATCGTAAACTGGCTCACTTGCACTTACATCATCCAAATAAAAATTTTGATTATTGCCCGCAGTGTACCTCATCCACCAACCCAAATATTTGCAGTTGGTGTGTGTGTTATCAAAAGCTGTTCCTTCTAAAATAAAATTTGTACCGCCAGCAGTATCACTAAAAAGTTGCCAATTACCCAAGTCATCGCGAAATACTTTTATACGTACCAGGTTATTTGTTTTACTTACTGTGCCTGGTCGTCCTGCTATTAATTGGGTTCTAACATTTCCGGTTTGACGGTAAAATGTAATGCTATCGGTATTTCCTGTTACACCACCCAATTGCACATAATAGCCATTTAGCGGACCTTCTAAATTTGAGGTATCACTCAATACATAAAAGCGGGAAAAATTTTGTGTACTGGGACTCAAAGCAAAACGCGTAAAAAACTGCCAAGTAACGCTATCTGTTTGGTTATGATAGGTTGATAAATGCGCATCTCCGGCAACAGTTCCTTTCAGCCTAAGTTGACCTGAAGTAATTTGGAAAATAGAATCATCGCCCATCCAAGTTGGGTTTTGGGTGAAATTTCCATCTGTAAAGTTATCAGCCACTTGTGCTGTAATTGCAAAACAGTTAATAAGCAAAAGCAACGTAAAGCAAATTTGTTTCATCATAGAATGATAAAAGTATATAATTTTTACTGAAACCCCTTAACCCACCACATTAAATTATTAATTTGGCAGCCAATATGAATGAAGTGAAGTTTGAATTAGATGAGGCCACCAAAATGAAGTGGTATAAAATTGTGTTTCAGTTGAAAAAACAATTCGGAAAAAAGCCCGACATGAATGGACTTTTATTTTTAATTGGTATGAGGGAGATGGGCACTTCAAGTGTCTTGGGTAAAGATGATAAAATGAATTTATTTCACGTAGCCACTTGTAAACTGCTAAGTTATGAGGGTTATTACAAATTTACCCATACCGATGAAGATGGTTGGCCCCACTACGATTTAGTAAAAAAGCCACCTTTTACCGATTTAATGAGTCAGGAAATGTTATTGCGCAAATTGGTAGTAGCTTATTTTGATGAAAACGAATTGTACGAAGATTGAATTTGTGTGACGTAATATTTATTTTAGCTAAATTGTTAGGAGAGAGAAAACATGAGAAAAGGCGCATTTTTTGTAGGTTTAATTGCAATTGTTTTGATTGGGGTTTCGGCAACTTTCAAAATACACCAAGAGCCTAAACCAAAGTATGTTGAAATTATTACCCGATTTGGTGTAATGAAAGTGCTTTTGTATGATGATACCCCATTACATCGCGATAACTTTTTAAAATGGGTACGTGCCGGATTCTATGATAGCCTTACATTTCATATGGTTACACCCGAAGGAACAGCACAAGGTGGTGATATAAAGTCGAAATATGCTACAGAAGACAGTGTGATAGGCGATAGTGATTTTGGTTACAGAATTCCTGCTGAGTTTAGGCCAAATCGTTTCCACAAATACGGTGCTATATCGGCTGCACGCGATATTAATCCGGAATTTGCATCGCACCCAACACAATTCTTTTTGGTTAGAGGTACCAACTACAACATAAAAGATATTCAAAAAATGGAGGGTTACAAAAATCAAATGATTAGGACCAACATTTTTTACAGTTTGATGTATGCTGATTCAACCCAAAAAAGAATTGCAGATTTTGGTATGCGTGGCGATAAAGATGGATTAAAAGCTTATACTAAAACCTTTCAGAGTATGGCAGATTCAATTTTTGCGATGCGTGGCGAATTTAAATTTACAACAGAGCAAATAAAAACCTACAACACCATTGGCGGTATTCCACCACTTGATAGTGGCTACACTGTATTTGGAGAAGTTGTTTCAGGATTGCATATTATTGATTCTATCTGCAATCAACCCACCGGAAAAAATAAACGTCCGCTTAAAGACATTAGAATGAAAATTAGAGAAGTGAAAAATTAATGTTTAAAGCGTATACCATAAACCTATTTCTTTTACTAATAACTTTTGCGGCAAAGGCCCAAACTGTAGTTACCGGTAGTGTTTTTGAAAAAGGCAAAAACGAGGCTATGCCATTTGTTAGCGTTGCCTTTAAAGGTACAACCATTGGCACAACCACAGACTTTGAAGGAAACTTCACGCTTAAAACCTCCAAGCCTGTTGACTCTGTTATTGCAACATTTATGGGCTATAAACCTGTTGTAATTAAAATTAAACCCGACCAAACACAGCGCATTGTGATACAAATGGAAGAGAATGTACAATTGATGCAAGAAGCTGTGATAAGAGTTAAAGTAAATCCTGCTATACGTATTATAAACCAAGCGGTTGCCAACAGAAAAGTAAACGACTTTAGTTTATTAAAAAGTTACGAGTACGATTGTTACAACAAAACCGATGTGGCTATGAATAACATTTCGGAGAAAATGAAAAACAACAAGTTGCTTCAACCACTTAAGCAATTGTTTGACACCACCAATCAGATGAAAAATGAAGATGGTATTTCTATTCTTCCAATTTTTATTAGTGAAACACAATCAAAATATTACTACAACGCAAACCCTTCTAAAAGCAAAGAGGTATTGATGGCCAATAACATTATGGGTTTTGGAGTAAACGAAGGAAGTTACATTGTAGATATGCTTGGAACCAGCTTACTTCAGTTTAACTTTAATGAAAACTGGATGCGTTTTTTAGGTAAAGATTTTGTATCACCCATATCAACCAATAGCCATAACTATTATTACTACACCTTGCGTGATTCTGTTGAAATTGATGGTGTAAAATGCTACGAGATAAAACTTCAACTAAAGCGTGAATCTGACTTAGGATTTTTGGGTACCATGTGGATTGCCGATTCTACTTTTGCCATAAGAAGAATAGTAGCTGAAATATCATCTAATGCAAACCTTAATTTTATTGAGCGTTTAAAAATTCAACAAGAGCAATTGCCCACATCAACCGGCCAATGGATACCTACTAAAACCCGTGCTATTGTTGAACTTTCACGCATTACAGAAAACACCAGCGGTTTTGTTGCAAAAATGTATCGTGCAAATACAAATATTGTTGTTAATCAACCCAAAGCTGATGCATTTTTTGATGTAGCCGTAGAAAGGCAATACGAAAACATTACTAAAGACACCGGATATTGGAATGCCAACAGACCAGAAAAGTTTAGCGCAACCGAACAACAAATGTATAACATGATTGACTCGGTGAAAAACTTGCCCGTAGTAAGAACTTACACCGAAATTATACAGTTAATTACCGAAGGATATTACCGCACACCTAAGGTAGATTTTGGACCTTATGGTTACTTATTAAATTACAACCGAGTAGAAGGATTTAGAACACGTGTTGGTTTTAAAACCAACCAGTTTTTTTCGCGCAATTGGTATTACAGAGGTTACGTAGCTTATGGTTTTGAAGATAAAGAATGGAAATATGGTTTAGGTGTTGAAAAGATATTATCACACAAAAAATGGTCGACCATTGGTTTACACTACAAAAACGATAACGATATTTTAGGAGTTACCGATCCTTCATCAGCACCACTTATTAGTTTTGGTGCAGGAAATAATCCGGTTTTTGGTGCATTAAACATGGTTTCGCCCATGTCTAGAATTAACAGAACGGTTGATTACCGCATGGTTTTTATCAAACAACTTAATCGTGATTTTACAGTTAGGGTAAGTGCGCAAAACACGTATTTTAAACCGTTGGGCGATTTTAAATTTGGCTATTTATTAGACGAGAATAAACCTGCAAGTAACGGAAACATCAGCGAAACGTTTACCTACACCGCAGCTACTATTGATTTTAGATTTGCTTACAAAGAGGTGTTGATGAGTAAAGGCAATTACCGCATACGTGTTAAGTTGGCTCAGGCACCTGTAACCACACTATCGTACACACGTGGATTTAAAGGCGTAGCAGATGGTAATTTTAACTTTGATAAGATACAGTTAAACTTAAACCAACACATTACAACAGGTGTTTTTGGTAACGCTGATTTTAGCATTACAGCCGGAAAAGTTTTTGGTAGATTGCCATACCCATTGCTTGAGGTTATGCGCGGAAATACCACCATTATTGCTGCCGACAACAATTTTAACTTAATGAACTTGTACGAGTTTGTGGCTGATGAGTATGTTCATTTTTGGTACGTACAACATTTTGAAGGTTTGTTTTTTAACCGTGTGCCTGTTCTAAAAAAATGGAAACTACGTAACTATGCTCTGGTTAAAGGTGCATATGGGCATTTAAGTGAAGCCAACAAAAACATCCTACCAGCATCAAATGGTTATGGTGTAAATTATTTACCTATTAATGAGTTTAAAAACAACATGCCGTATGCTGAAGTGGGTTACGGAATAGAAAACTTATTTAGGTTTGTTACCTTGGGTATGGTACACAGACTAACGTATCTTAATAATACTAATGTACGTAAATGGGGCGTAAACGTTGGTTTGGTGTTTAATTTCTAATCACCCAACATAGCATCCCAGTATGCTTTGCCGTAGGATACCAATATTTCGCTTCCAGCTTTTATGTTACGTGAAGCCACAATAAAAGCCCTGCCTTTTGATACTTTATAATGAGCATTGTTACGCAAACCTTTAACTCTACCTATACCTGCGGCATCATTTGCGTAGCGACCTAAAGCCCATAAGCAATATTCTGCATCAATACAATTTTTATCGTTGATGTGAAAATAGTACGCACCTTTCTCTTTCCCTTTTTTCTGCTCATTACGTTCCTGGCATTGTTTCCAGGTTAAACGCTCACCTTCATATTCGGTAATAATTTCGCCTTTTTTAAAATCTCTAGCAACAAATAATCCTTTGCCTGCTTTGGGAATGGTTGATTTTTTAACGTATAACATAAACGGCCACGAAGATGCATTATTTACCAACAATCTACGCGAATTATTTTAACCCAAAAATGTTGATAGTTATCACTTTTACTTCAGCCTAAACTTTATTTGTTTTACCACATCAAACAAAACCAAAATGGATATCGTATCATACAATGTTAATGGCATACGTGCTGCAATAGGCAAAGGGTTATTAAACTGGATGGAAAGCCGTAAGGCAGATGTATACTGCTTTCAGGAAACCAAAGCAGAAAAAAGTCAGGTTGACTTAAGTTCATTTGAACTGCTTGGCTACAACAGCTATTGGTTTAGCGCACAAAAAAAGGGTTACAGTGGCGTTGCAATTTTTACCAAGCATAAACCTAAAAACGTAACTTACGGTTTTGGCAATGATGAGTACGATGCTGAGGGCCGTATTATTCAGGTTGATTTTGATGATGTAAGTGTAATTAGTGTTTACATACCATCAGGTACAACTGGCGATGTAAGGCAAGATTATAAAATGCAATGGTTAGATTTTTTTCATAACCACATTAACAAAGTAACCGAGCAACATCCTAACTTGGTGGTTTGTGGCGATTACAATATTTGTCACCAACCCATAGATATACACGACCCGGTTGGAAATAAAAACAGCAGCGGATTTTTACCTGAAGAACGCGAATGGTTAAGTAAGTTTATTGATGGTGGATTTATAGATAGTTTCCGTCATTTTAACAAAGCGCCACATAACTACAGTTGGTGGACTTACCGTGCCAATGCACGTGCCAATAATAAAGGTTGGCGTATTGATTATTGCATGACCTTTTCTACCCTAGAACACCGTTTGTTAGATGCAGGTATACACCCTGATGTAATGCACTCTGACCATTGCCCGGTGTGGGTTAAGTTAAAGTAGTAATTACTGAATATTGGTAACAATTAAAACGTTACCATCTTGCCTAACTAAATATTGTTTTAACGGACGCCTCGCAGCGCCTTCAATTGGTGTGCCAGTAGCTGGATCGAACTTACTGTTGCAGCAACCTTTCCAATATGGATCGAACTGACCACAGCGGAAAAAAGCACTTGTACTATCCATGCTAATGTAGCTACATGCCTGCGTTGGGTTGTTTGGACAAGTTCTGTCAAAGGCTACGTACTCATTATAAATGGTGCGGTAAATAATAATTCCTTTATTTCCTCCGGGCTCATAAACAAAACCTTGTGGTATGGTTAGTGGTGCATAAGAAGGCAAACTTAAGTTAATATTTAAATACACCTGAACAGGCGTAAAAAAATCTTGGTTGGTATTGGTTGCTGCATCTTTGCAACCAGCTGTGGTAATTAATACCAAAGCTATAACGCTTAATATTTTATTCATAACTATAAAAGCCTTTACCCGTTTTACGACCATGATGTCCGGCATCAACTTTTTGTTGTTGAATTCGGCTTGGCCTAAATTTTCCATCTTGATGAAACAGGTTATATATAGACGTTGTAACCGAGAAATTAGTATCAACCCCAATTAAATCCATTAATTTAAACGGCCCCATTTTAAAGCCGCTGCTTTCCATTAAAGCATCAATTGTCTCAAAATCGGCAATACGCTCTTCGGCAATTTTTAATCCCTCAACATAATAATGGCGGGCTACACGGTTAACAATAAAACCGGGAGCATCAGCAGCCATTACACAAGTTTTGCCCATACCTTCAATCAATTGTTTGCATTGGTTGGCAATAGCAGCATCGGTTTCAACACCACTAATAATTTCTACCAATTTCATTATAGGAGCAGGATTAAAAAAGTGTATGCCCAAAAACCGTTTAGGGTTAGGTACTTTAGCTGCAATTTGTGTTACGGGTATACTTGATGTGTTGGTAGCCAGAATGGTTTCAGGAGCATTAACTGCGGCAACATCATTAAAAAATTGTTGTTTAATATCTAAAC
>CAZRVA010000016.1:14936-37480 GCA_964603255.1 uncultured Chitinophaga sp. | reverse complement strand
AATTTAGCCAATTGGTTTTGGACTTTATCTACACTTATTGTGGTTTGATGTGCATTTTTGAGAAGCTCAGTTAATTCTTCCTGATTGTTAAAATACAGCACGGCATCTCCACCAACTTCGGTTAGGCTTGATGAATTAGCTACCGCTACGGGTATTCCACTGCGCAAAGCTTCTAATACCGGAATTCCAAAACCTTCAAACTCGCTGGCATAAATGGCCATTTGCGCATGTTGATACAAGGCCGGAAAATCCTCGAAAGCCGCACCTTCTATAAAATGTACCCTATTATTTAAGTTGTGTTGGTTGATGTATTGATGCAATCGCTGTGCGTACTCAGTTTGTTTACCCACAAAAACCAAATGGTTATTGGTATTGGCTTGATGAAAAGCCTGAAGCACTAATAATTGTTTTTTGCGCGGTTCGACAGTGCCAATGCAAACAAAATATTGCACAGGCAAATTGTACTTTTTACAAACCGTGCTTAGTTTTTCAGCAGTTAGTTTCTGTTCAAATTGTTCATCACAATTTTGATACACTATTTTTATTTTGTTAGCATTAATACCCAAAAACGATTCAATATCTTTAGCGGTTTGCTGGCTTGCTGCCACTACCACATCAGCATCAACACAAGCTTGTAAAAACTTACGTTTATAAATTCGCCTATCTATTGATTTATAATAATGCGGGTAACGTAAAAAAATTAAATCGTGAATGGTTACAACTTTTTTGCCCTTAAACTTATTGATGTTAGCAGGTAACTCATTACTCAGCCCATGAAAAACATCAACCCCTAATTTATTTAAAATACCTGTTACCCCGAATGTGCGCCAAAGTGCTTTAAATGTTTTACCTAAAAAGTTTTGTGGCGAAATAACCTTCACATTTTCATACTCACCAAATAAATCCTGATACTCCGGTTTGATGGATGGCGTAAACAAAAAGTAAGTGTGCTGCGGATACGCATCAAGCATACCTTTAATAACAAACCTCGAATAGTTGCCCAATCCGGTATGGTTATTAAAAGCCCGTTTCGCATCAAAAGCGATCTGGAGGCCAGAGGATAGAGGTTGGAGATTGGAGGTTGCCAAATTCGTCTGGTTTTTAGTTTATTGTTTATTGTTCAGTGTAGCTATCCAACATCTAACTTCTATTACACCGCTACGCTGTGATCACGTAAAGCATCATTTAACGAAGTTTTTTTATCGGTTGATTCTTTACGTTTACCTATAATTATTGCGCAAGGAACTTGATACTCGCCTGCAGGGAATTTTTTGGTGTAACTACCAGGAATTACTACACTGCGTGCAGGTACAATACCTTTGTATTCAACAGGAGCATCTCCCGTTACATCAATAATTTTTGTACTCATGGTTAAGGTTACACCTGCACCTAATACTGCTTCTTTTTCAACGCGTACACCTTCAACCACAATACAACGTGAGCCAATAAAACAGTTATCCTCAATAATTACCGGAGCAGCTTGAACAGGTTCTAACACCCCACCAATGCCAACACCACCACTTAGATGTACATGCTTACCAATTTGCGCACAGCTACCTACTGTTGCCCAAGTATCCACCATGGTTCCTTCATCAACATATGCTCCAATATTTACATAACTTGGCATCATAATTACTCCCTTTTGTAAAAACGCTCCATAGCGGGCCACGGCATGTGGTACTACACGTACGCCTTGTTCGGCATAATTGGTTTTCAACTTCATTTTATCATGAAACTCAAACGGACCAACTTCAATGGTTTCCATTTGTTGAATTGGGAAATACATAATCACCGCTTTCTTCACCCAATCATTTACCTGCCAACCATTTTCAGCTGGTTCTGCAGTACGCAACTTACCTTTATCTAATAATTCTATTACTTCTCTTATCGCATTTTGGGTTGATGTTTCTTTCAATAATTCTCTATTGTCCCAAGCGTTTTCTATAATTTGTTGTAAACTCATTTTGATGTTGTGTTTGTAGTTTTGATGCCGTGAAATAACTATTAAGAAATTACTTACACAACTTTGCACCTATAAAGTGTTAAAATTATAACTTAAACTTGTAGGTAGATTTAGCAAAACGCTACCAATAATATTTATACGTAACAAAAGTTATACAATGAAAATTCGCTCACCACGTAAACCAAAATTAATTGAACGGGCCGCACAGCGCAGCGACTTTGAAGATATCATCAAACTTTCTAAAATATGTTTTCCCGACACCGAACCATGGAAACTGGAAATGCTGGAAAGTCAATACAAAATCTTTCCTGATGGCATGCAGGTTATTGAGTACGAAGGAAAAATTGTGGGTTCGGCTGCAAGCCTTATTGTAAGTTGGGATGAGTATGATGACGACCATACTTGGAAAGAAGTTTGTGATAATGGTTACATCACTAATCATGATAAAGAAGGTGACACTTTATATGGTATTGAAGTAATGGTGCATCCGGATTACCAGGGCTTAAAAATTGGAAGACGTTTATACGACATGCGCAGACAACTGTGTGTAGATAAAAATTTGAAAGCCATTTTAATAGGTGGGCGTTTACCTAACTACCACAAATACTCGGCTAAATTTGGTATCAGGGCTTATGTGAAGCGCGTTATCGAAAAAAAAATTAAAGATCCCGTGCTTACTTTTCAACTTTCGCAAGGTTTTACCATTCAACGACTCATCAAAGATTATTTACCGGATGACCACGAGAGTGAAGGTTACGCAACGTTGTTGGAGTGGATTAACCTCGACTATATTCCTGAAACAAAAGAGCGCAGCGTATTGATGAAAAAAGTGCGCGTTTGTGCCATTCAATACGAGTTACGTAAAATTAAATCGTTTAAAGAGTTTGCCCAACAATGCGAATACTTTACCGATGTGGCCAGTAACTATAAGAGTGATTTTGCATTATTCCCTGAGTTGTTCACCACACAGTTACTTTCGTTGCACGAGTATAAAAGTATGAGTCCTGAAGATAGTATTCGTAAATTAGATGAATACACCGAAGACTACATCAATTTGTTTTCGCGCTTAAGTATGGAGTACAACATTAACATTGTTGCGGGTACACACTTACAAGTTGAAAACGATAATTTGTACAACATTAGCTACTTGTTTAAACGTGATGGTACTTACGAAAAACAATACAAAATACACATCACCAGTAACGAAGCCAAATGGTGGGGCGTAAAACCCGGCAATGAAATTAAAGTGTTTAATACTGATTGTGGTAAGGTTGCCATTAACGTTTGTTATGATGTAGAGTTCCCGGAAATGACCCGTATTGCTTGCCAAAAAGGAGCTAAAATTTTGTTTGTACCATTTAGTACAGATGAAAAACACGGTCATTTACGTGTTAAAATTTGTGCACAAAGTCGTGCAGTAGAAAACCAAATTTTTGTGGCCACAGCAGGTACCATTGGTAATATTCCTTCGGTTGATAACATGGACATTAACTACGCGCAATCCGGCATTTATACACCAAGTGATTTTGCATTTCCGCCTGATGCCATTGCGGGTGAGTGCAGCACTAACATAGAAACAGTAGTAATTGCCGACCTTGATTTGGCTGCTATTGAGCGTGCCCGTAATACAGGCACAGTTTTAAATTGGAAAGATAGGCGTTTGGATATGTACGAAGTACAAGAGAAATAACAAAAAAGCCCGACTTAATTTTTAAGTCGGGCTTTTTTTATGAATGAAATGAGGTTAAATTATTCCTCCGTGTTTTTATTCTCAATCAATTTAAATACATCGTAGCTAAAACCGGTATTGCTAAATCCACCATCATGGAAAAGATTTTGCATGGTTACCATACGAGTAAAATCGCTAAATAAACTTAGGCAATAATCTGCACATGCTTCTGCACTTGCATTACCAAGTGGCGATAAAGCATCTGCATAATCAAAGAAATCGCCAAACCCTTTTACACCACTACCTGCCGTTGTTTTTGTAGGGCTTTGCGAAATGGTATTTACACGTACTTTTTTCTCTTTACCAAAACGATATCCAAATCCGCGAGCATAACTTTCTAGTAAAGATTTTGCATCACCCATTTCATGGTAATCAGGGAATACGCGTTGGGCACCAATGTAAGTTAAAGCTACAATTGAGCCCCATTCTTTCATCGCATCTTTTTTCCATAATGTTTGCATCAAACGGTGG
Source organism: uncultured Chitinophaga sp. (assembly GCA_964603255.1). Taxonomy (GTDB): domain Bacteria; phylum Bacteroidota; class Bacteroidia; order UKL13-3; family UKL13-3; genus UBA6183. The sequence continues at coordinate 33,317 of CAZRVA010000016.1, read as the reverse complement.
AATGATATTGAAGAAATATCCAACGTATCGTGCATAAATTTATAATCAACATCAGCATAATCGCGTCCTTTACGAATGTTTAAACTCGTACCAACCGAGTGTAAAACAAAATCAATCTGACCACCTAAAATCTCCATCGATTTCTCGATTAAGTTTTCCATTTCGTCATTTTTAGTAACATCGCAAGGAATTATTTGTGCATTACCACAAGCAGCGGCAAGGTTGTTAATTTCTCCCATTCGCATTGCTATAGGAGCATTGGTTAAAACAAACTCAGCACCTTGTTCGTGTGCTTTTAAAGCAACTTGCCAAGCTATAGACTTGTCGTTTAATGCACCAAAGATGATGCCTTTTTTACCTTTTAATATCATAATGTAAAATTGTTATTCGTAGATTAATTCGCTTTATACAATGTTAAACAACGCATTAATCTTTTGCAATTATATACATTTTCCGCTTACATTTGGCAAAATGATTTTTAGCAAACGTAACTTACTGCTTTTATTCTATTTAGTATCAAGCCTTACTTTATTGGCTCACCCACCCAAAACTTACGGCAAGCACGATTATTTACATGGCAAACTAAACAACAACCGCAATTGGTTTGATGTAAAAATGTATGATATTACTTTAAAAGTAACCCCCGAGCAAAAACACATACAAGGCCACAATGCCATTTATTACCAAGTGCTTAAGCCTGCTAAAATAATGCAGCTTGATGTACATGGTTTGATAAAAATTGATAGCATTGTTTACAACCATAAACATTTAAAATTTACTCGCGATAGCAGTATAGTTTTAATAAAAATGCCTCACCAAAAACAAAACAGCAAACATTACATCCATGTATATTTTAGCGGCAATCCATTAATTGCAAAAAAAGCACCTTGGGATGGTGGCTTTGTTTTTACCAAAGATAGCAGCGGAAACGATTGGGTTGGGTTAGCATGCCAAGGACTTGGTGCAAGCACATGGTTGCCTTGTAAAGATCATTTGAGTGATGAAGCCGATAGTGTAAATATCAACCTGCAAGTACCCTCGCATTTAACAGGTGTAAGCAATGGTAGATTTGTAGGAAAAGAAAATTTAAACAACGGTTACACCAATTTTAAATGGCACGTAAGTTACCCTATCAACAACTACAACATCACGGTAAATATTGGCAACTACAAACATTTTGGTGATGAGTACAACGCAAAATACAACAACATTAATAAGCCACTTACGCTTGATTATTATGTTTTAGATTACAACTTTAACAAAGCTAAAAAACATTTTGAACAAGTTAAAACCATGATGGTTTGTTACGAAAAGTATTTTGGCCCCTACCCTTTTTGGAATGATGGTTACAAATTAGTTGAAACGCCTTATTGGGGAATGGAACACCAAAGTGCAGTGAGTTACGGAAACGATTATAGCAATACACGTTGGGATTTCGACTTTATCATTATTCACGAGAGCGCACATGAGTGGTTTGGCAACAGCATCACATCAAACGACCCGGCAGAGTTATGGCTACATGAAAGTTTTACCACACATGCCGAAGCTATTTTTGTTGAGTGTAACGATAGCAAAGAGTCGGCACATAAATACTTAAAAATGCAGAAAAGAAACATCGAAAACAAACAACCTATGTTGGGTACTGCTGATGTTTATTTTCATGATTTTGCAGATAACGATATTTATTACAAAGGCAGTTGGATGCTTTACACCATCAGGCATGTAATAGACAATGACACCTTGTGGTTTAATAGCCTTTTAGATTATTGCAATACATTTAAATACACCAACATCAACACCAAACAATGTATTGATTTTTGGGTAAAACGAACCGGTAAAAACCTTGCTCCAATTTTTGAACAATACCTTACACAAGCCAATTTACCAACGTTTGAATACCTACTAACAAAAGGCGATAACGAAATGTTGGTATTAAAATACCGTTGGACAAATGTGGTTAAAGGTTTTGAAATGCCTATAAGAGCAACCTTATCTAAAAACGATTACCAAGCCATTACTCCAACTACTAAGTGGCGAGTGGTTGATTTGAATTACTTTGACCCTAAAGAGTTTAAAATTTTAACAGATCAATATTTAATCGACACCCGAAAAATAGAAAACTAAGGCATTGGCATTTCTATAACGGTGGTAATGTAGTATGCAAAAACAGTTATTACAGAATACACCAAATGCTCTGCCCAAGGAGTGTATTTTTTAAAGTCTATTCCTTGCATTTTACAGTAAGTGGCAAGCATTATTTTTTCTATTAAGTATGATATCACTGTTGCATACGCAATGCCAGTTATGCCAAATAAATAGATAAACCAAAACGACAACAGGCAATGAATAACAATGTAATTTGATGATATCAAGTAGAAAATTTTGTTCTTCATAATTCCCATAATTACCGTTTGGGGGTATATCATGCGGCTTATAATAAGTAACAGATAAATATTGAAGATTTTATAACCAGCCATTAGCTCTTCGTTGTAGGCATACTTAAACAAGTAAGGACTTAAAAACATTAATGCAATGGTAGAAGGAAACAACCAACGCATCAACTTTTGTGAGGACTTTTTTAACCGAACCAAACCCTCATCAAGCTTGTCAGCCGCATTAAGCTTGGCAATTTCTCCGCTATATACGTTGCTTAACGAGTTAGCTAAAATTAAAAATATTGGCAGTTCGCGCGCAGCATAACGATACATGGCAAACTCTTCGTCAGAGAAATTAAACCCAATAATGTAACTATTAATATATTCCATACTTCCAGCCAAAAGTATAGAGAACATAATGGGTAAAACCCTTTTCATAAAATCAATGGTTAATGCCTTTTGAACCGTAATGGTGGCATATTTCATCAATAAAATAATGGTGTAGTTAAACTTAAGTAGCGATAATACCAGCAACAAGTTAATGGCCAAGTTTAACGATTGTTTAAAGTACAAAGGCAAACAAAGCATCAATATTTGAGCTATAAAAGTAACAATCCCCCAAATGATGAGCGACTTATACTTTTCGTTTAAATAAAATATATAGTCGGTGATGTAAGTTGGTGTATTTAGCAAAACAACCAACGCAAACATCTGAAAAAGGTTTTTGTCCTTATCGTGCAAAAAACCCATTGATGCCACAATAATTGCAGCTACAATTGAAAATACCAGCAACAGAAAAAAGGTGTTGAACAACACTTTTTTCTTCATTTCAGGCTCGGCATTGTTATAGTAAGGTATAAGCGTATTGGTGATGGCAGCTACCCAAAAAAAAGTTAAACTTGATGTTACCAACATTAAGTTTTCGTATTGGCTAATAAGCCTTAACCCGTATTCGTGCTGATAAAGAATAGCAATTTTAGCAAGCAAAATAGAGATAAGAAACATCGTTCCAAACCTCAAAAAATGATAGATTTGTAAACTATTAAATTTATTTAGCTTGCTCCAGATTGACGACACAGGTTCGGTTTAATATATTTTCAAATAACCCAATTAACCTTTACTTAACCAAATTATTGTTAGCTAATCAAGCACCTGACCAATAAACTTAAGTTTTTGTTTTTTATCAAACAATAGTATTGTAGCTTCGTTTCTTATTTGATTAAAGTTATGAAATCAACCCGAAAAAACTTTTTAAAAACCAGCGCAATCTTGGCGGTTGGTGCCACATTATATAATTCACAAGTTAGAGCTGCTGTTAATACCATTAACCAATTTACAAACGATGGATTGTTTTCGTTGCCTAAATTGCCTTACTCATACAGTGCATTAGAACCATTTATTGATGCGCAGACGATGGAAATTCATCATAGCAAACATCATCAGGCATATGTAAACAACTTAAATGCTGCCATACAAAAAGAAAGCAGTTTAAAAGGTAAAAGCGTTGAAGAACTAATTGCCACGGTAAACAAATTACCAGAGAGTGTAAGAACAGCTGTTAGAAATAACGGTGGCGGGCATTGGAATCATGCTTTCTTTTGGCAACTTTTAAAAACCGGAACCAAACCAAGCGAAAAAGTAAACCAAGCAATTATTAAAAACTTTGGTTCGATGGAAGAATTTAAAAAGCAATTTGAAAAAGCTGCTATGGGCCAATTTGGATCAGGTTGGGCATGGTTAATAAAACAAGGCGATAAATTGCTGGTAACCTCAACACCAAACCAAGATAACCCACTAATGGATATCTCAACTATTAAAGGTACTCCAATTATTGGTTTAGATGTGTGGGAACACGCTTATTATTTAAAATATCAAAACAAAAGAGCAGACTATACACAGGCATTTTGGAATATTTTAAATTGGGAAAAGGTTGAGCAACTGCTAGATGCATAAACTTTAAAAAATTGATTGGCATTTTTAAAAATTAATTTTACTTTTGCCATCCCAAAACGGTGGTTTTAGCTCAGTTGGTTAGAGCGCCTGATTGTGGTTCAGGAGGTCGTGGGTTCGAGCCCCATATTCCACCCATCGTTTTCAAAGCTTCACATTTTTGTGAGGCTTTTTTTATTTTATAATATTAACATTAACGGCAAGTCTATTTGTTCCGCAATTAATTATCTAAACCACTATATTGCGCCCAATGATTGCTCGCAAGCTCTATTATAGTTTATCGCCAAAAATGCGCAGGGTTGCCCGCAGGTTGGTTTATTTACCGATTGATTTTTTTGATTCCATATCAGGTAAACGAAATCCAATGGTTCCACCCAAAGGTATGATTTTTACCGGCTCGGGCGATTTTGAACAATCGGGTAAAGCATTGGTACAATTATGTATTGATTATGCCAACTTAAAACCTGATGGTGCTCTGCTTGATGTGGGTTGCGGTATTGGAAGGCTTGCTATTCCGCTTACACAATATTTAACAACTAACGGTAAATACGAAGGTTTTGATGTGGTTCCTGATGGTATCAACTGGTGTAAAGAAAAAGTAAGTAGCAAGTATCCTCACTTCAACTTTACCTATACTCCACTTCGCAACGATTTATACAACTTAGACACGCAACAAGAAGCGCATCAGTTTGTATTTCCTTATGCAGATAACACTTTTGATGTGGTGGTTTTAACCTCCGTGTTTACACACATGCAACCTGCCGAGGTACAACATTACTTAAAACAAATAAAACGTGTATTAAAGCCGGGAGGAAGTTGTCTTTCTACGTTTTTTATCATGGATGAAAACACCCCCGAAATACTCAAACAAAACAAAGATTTAATGCAGTTTAAATTTGAGTACGACACCTATTATTTGCATGATGATAAAGTGAAGGATGCTAACATTGCTTTTAAGAAAAACGCTATTCAAAGTATGGCAAGTAATGCTCATCTTAACATTAAACTCTTTAATAATGGTTGGTGGAAAGGTGGCGATAAATCAGCTAGTTTAAATTACCAAGACCTGGTAATTTTTACAGCTTAAACATTAAAATAATTATCAGGTAACATATGATGAAACTTATTGCCGACAGCGGTTCAACCAAAACCACATGGGCTTTAACCAATGCAGAAACCAAACAATTTACAGCGTTAAATACCATTGGGTATAATCCGTATTTTATTGATGCTGAAGGCATCTCTACCTCGTTAAAAAATGACTTACTACCTCAATTAAATAATCAACCTGTAGCAGAAATATACTTCTATGGCGCGGGTTGCTCTATCGAATCAAAACAGCAAATAGTAAAAGATGCTTTGCTTACAGTATTTCCTGAAACAAAATTGATTTACGTTAACCACGATTTATTGGCTAGCGCAAGGGCATTACTTGCTGATAAAACCGGCTTTGCAGCTATTTTGGGCACAGGTGCGAATACTTGTATTTACGATGGATACAACTGTACTCTCAACATCGACTCTTTGGGGTATTTATTAGGTGACGAAGGAAGTGGAAGTTATATCGGAAGAAAGTTGTTAAGAGATTATATGCGTAAACTCATGCCTACTGAATTACAAGAAAGTTTTAAATCTAGGTTTGATTTGGTTAGCAATGATCAAATTATAAAAACGCTATACGGACATCAATTCCCTAACAGGTATTTAGCCTCATTTTGTAAGTTTACTGAAGATTATAAAGACCACAACTACATTTCAAAAATTATTAATGAAGCATTCATCGACTTTTTTGAAAACCTAGTGAGTAAATACCCTAATTATGAGGAATACACTTTTAACTGTGTAGGCAGTGTTGGTTATCACTTTAAATCACAACTTACCCAAGTTGCCAATAAATATGGAATGAAAGTGGGTAAAATCATTCAATCGCCAATGAAAGATTTGGTTGATTTCCATTTAAAGCACAAAATTATTTAATAAAAAACGGCCGATTGCAATGCAATCGGCCGTTTTGTTAATGTTGTTTAACTACTAGTAGCGGTTGCCACCATCGTTGCCACCACGGTTGTAACCACCACGGTCTCCACCGCGATTGTAACCACCACGATCGCCACCACGATTAAAACCACCACCCGAGCGAGGACGGTTGTTATCGAAAGTGCGCTCGCGAGCTTCGTTAACTTTGATGCTGCGTTGTGCAACTTCAACGTCATTTAAGCCGTTAATAGCATTGTTAGCTTCAGCGTCATTTGGCATTTCAACAAATGCAAAGCCTTTGCTGCGACCAGTAAATTTGTCAGTCATAATTTTAACTGATGCAACTTCACCATAAGGGGTAAAGACGTCTTTTAAATCGTTCTCGCTCAAATTATATGAGAGATTACCAACGTAGATTTTCATGTAAAAAAAATTAATAAATACCTTACGAAGATGGTATTTAAATCTGAAAAACAATAACTTTTAAAAATAAATAGCACTTTTTTTCATTAACTCAGGTTAGTCAAACTTAAAAACCCTAAAATATTGGTCACAAGTTAGTCACAAGCACTTGTTTTTGTTTGATATAAAAGTAACTTTTAGTAAATTGAGTTTTATTTATTTGGGCAAAAGTAAAACACCCCCACCTACTTATTGCCATGATGGTTTAACCTTTTAATTCAATAAAACTATGGCTACAACAGTAAATTTATTATTAAAGGCGAGTACAAATTTCATCTCAGATGATTTAATCAATCGTATTGAAAATGGTGTAAAGCAAAGTAGCTGCTGGATAAAAAAACGACTTAATTCTGAAAATGAATTGCATTTTCAAATCAAAGCATTTACCGATAAACTTGAAAAGCTATACATGCAGTTGCACGATAGCGGCTTGGAGTTGGTTGATGGCTCCGCAGAAATGATTAAAAATGCATCAACCCAATATTCGGTTTTCAGGGATATAGAAATTACGTTGGTGGTGAGCGAACCGCCAAATCAAATTATTGATGAGGAATTTGCTCTTATTGCCGGTAAGGTTTTGTAAACAAAAAATCATCACAAAACAAAGGCTGCCTCAAACTTATTGATGCAGCCTTTTCAACAACCAATTTAAAGATTGGTACACTATCTTTTCAATCCCAACTCATAAGTCTTAACCCAGTCTTTCACACTCATTTTTCGCACCAACTCGGCTAACAAATCAAAAGGAATATTTTCAGGTTTCTTAAATCTTATGCAACTTTTACCCATATCCAACTTTGTTTTACAGTGTTTTGGGTATTCGGTTTGAAACCATTTTAACAACTCTTCGTCAGCATACATACCCATATGGTATAAACTAATTGAGTTTTTTTGCGAAGCAATTCCCATGAATGGTAGAGGTAACTTCGGGTCACAATGGTAGCCAGCCGGATATAGGCTATGAGGAACTACATACCCAATCATACCATAGTTCATTTGTGGCTCGAAACCATTGGGTAAATTTGTAATAATTGTGTTGTGTAGTTTCTGCATCACACCTTTCCTATCATCAGGTAAATGCTCCATGTATGCTTCAATCGTTTCTGCTTTGCTCTGCATTATCGCTAAAATTTAATGCGGTAAAGGTAAACACTTAAACAGTAAAACTACAAATTGAACATACACCCCCATATTTAGGTAAAACCCAATTTTGCAGATAACCAAAATCAGGGCAAAAATCAAGGCTTGATTATCAACCTCTAAACCAACTTAAACCATATTAAACCAACATAATTTTTAACCCTTTCAAACCTTTATTAAAGCCCGATTGTTGTGTATTTGAGGCGATTAAAACATGTTATTAAATAGGTATTGATTTAATAATTTATTGTGTAATATTGCACGTTCCCAATAACTCGTAAAACTATGTCGACATCTATAGATTATTTAGCATTAGTAGTGCAATTTTTAGTAGCAGCGGGATTTGTTGTAACTACAATGGTGGCAACACACTTGATTGGCCCTAAGCGTAAAACAGCAGACAAGCTTGAAAACTTCGAGTGCGGTATCGAAGCTCAAGGAAATGCACGTATTCCGTTTTCTATCAAATACTTTTTGATTGCAATTTTATTTGTAATGTTTGATGTGGAAGTTATTTTCATGTATCCATGGGCGGTTAACTTCAGAGAATTAGGCCAAATTGGTTTCATGGAAATGTTGTTCTTTACCGGAACATTATTGATAGGATTTTTATACATCTTGAAAAAAGGTGCATTAAAGTGGAACTAATAAACCACGCACAGCAATAGTTTAAATTACCCAAACAGTAATTAAATCAAAACAAATGTCAACAGAAATAACTATAGCAAAAGCACCTGCAGGACTTGAGGGTCCGGGATTTTTTGCAACTAATATTGATAAAGTAATTGGCTTAGCCCGTTCAAATTCAATTTGGCCTTTACCGTTTGCAACATCATGCTGCGGTATTGAGTTTATGGCTACCATGGGCAGTAACTACGACTTAGCACGTTTTGGTTCTGAGCGTATGAGTTTCTCGCCACGCCAGGCTGATTTACTTATTGTAGCTGGTACCATTGCCAAAAAAATGGGTCCAGTATTACGTCAGGTGTATCTTCAAATGGCAGAGCCACGTTGGGTAATTTCGGTTGGTGCTTGCGCAAGTACAGGTGGTATTTTTGATACTTACAGTGTATTACAAGGTATAGATAAGGTAATTCCGGTTGATGTTTATGTGCCGGGCTGCCCTCCTCGCCCCGAGCAAATTTTAGAAGGTATTATGCAAATACAAGAGCTTGTTAAAAACGAGCCTTTACGCAGAAGAAATACACAAGAGTACAAAGCATTAATGCAACAATACGGTATTCAATAACACGCAAATGGCCGAACTAACAAACGCATACATAGCCGATAAAATTAAAAATCAATTTGGTGATGCCGTATTATCGGCTACAGAACCATTTGATATGTTGACTTTGGTTGTTAAACCGGAAGTTGCACACCCATTAATTGCCTGGTTAAAGCACGACAACGAAATTCAAGTTCAATTATTAACTGATGTTTGTGGAGCGCAATTCCCGGAGATTAGCGGACAAGAGTTTTGTGTGATTTATCACTTACACAGTTTAACCAACAATATTCGCATCAGAATTAAAGCATTTTTACCTGCATCAAACCCAACCATAGCAACCGTTAGCGATTTATTTGCCAGTGCAAATTGGCAAGAGCGTGAAACCTACGATTTTTATGGTATTGTGTTCGAAGGTCATCCAAACTTAACCCGCATTATGAATGTGGACGAAATGGATTATTTCCCTTTGCGTAAAGAGTATCCACTTGAAGATGGAACCCGCACGGATAAAGAAGATAAATATTTTGGTCGTTAATTTTTAACGCATATACACATGAACGAATTTGACGATAAAAGCGTAGAGCAAATTGAAGAACACGAATATACCACGTTAAACTTGGGTCCAACGCACCCTGCAACGCATGGTATTTTTCAGAATGTGCTTACCATGGATGGTGAAATTATTGTAGACGCAGTGCAAACTGTAGGCTATATTCATCGTGCATTCGAAAAAATTGCCGAACGCAGACCATACAACCAAATCACCACATTAACAGATCGTTTAAACTATTGCTCATCTCCAATAAATAATATGGGATGGCACATGACTGTTGAGAAATTGATTGGGGTTGAAATTCCAAAACGTGCACAATACATGCGTGTAATTATTATGGAATTAGCGCGTATTGCCGACCACTTGGTTTGTAATGCAGTTGTTGGTGTAGACTCTGGTGCATTAACCGGATTTACCTATATGTTCCAATGGCGTGAAAAAATTTACGACATTTTTGAACAAATATGTGGTGCCCGTTTAACTACAAACATTGGCCGTATTGGTGGATTAGAACGTGATTTCAACGATGAAGTTTATAAAAAAATTAAAGAATTTTTAAACGACTTCCCTAAAGCGTTTACTGAATTCTCTAACCTACTTGAGCGCAATAGAATTTTTGTTGATCGTATTGCTGGCACAGGGCCAATATCAGCAGAAAGAGCATTAAGTTATGGTTTTACAGGACCAAACTTACGTGCTACCGGAGTTGATTATGATGTGCGTGTAATGTCGCCATATAGTTCATACCAAGACTTTGATTTTGCTATTCCAATAGGAGAAAAAGGTGACACTTACGATCGTTTTATGGTTCGCCAAAACGAAATTTGGGAGAGTTTGAAAATCATCCGTCAGGCGCTTGATAACATGCCGCAAGGCAAATGGTACGCTGATGTTCCTGATTTCTACTTACCTCCAAAAAGTGATGTTTACACCAAAATGGAAGCATTAATCTATCACTTTAAAGTAGTGATGGGCGAAACAGATGTTCCTAAAGGGGAAATCTACCATTGTGTAGAAGGTGGTAATGGCGAATTAGGTTTTTACTTAATTAGCGATGGAGGAAGAGCTCCATTCCGCTTACACTTCCGCAGACCATCGTTTATTTATTACCAGGCATACCCTGAAATGATTAAAGGTGGAATGTTAAGTGATGCCATCTTAACCATGAGTAGTTTAAATGTTATTGCTGGAGAATTAGACGCATAACAAATTCATAAAAATTGAAATGAAAGATTTGAGAGAATTAACCTTCTCTTAAGCATAGAACTAAATACAATGAGTGAATTAAAAGAAGTTCGTTTCAGTACCGAGTCAGAAGCTTTAATCCAAAACTTGATTAAACGCTACCCTGAAGGAAAACAAAAGTCGGCACTTATACCTGCCCTTCACATTGCCCAAGCCGAATTTGATGGTTGGCTAAGTGTACCGGTTATGGATAAGGTTGCTGAGATATTAAACATCAAACCAATTGAGGTATATGAGGTGGCAAGTTTTTACACCATGTTTAACCTTAAGCCTGTTGGTAAATGTTTGATTGAAGTGTGCAGAACCAGCAGCTGCTGGTTGCGTGGCGCAAACGATGTGGTAGCACATATTGAAAAACGACTTGGCATTAAAGATGGCGAGACCACTTCTGATGGTAAATTCACTTTAAAAACAGTTGAGTGTTTAGGTAGTTGTGGCACTGCCCCAATGCTACAAATTGGTGAGCATTTTCACGAAAACTTAACCCTCGAAAAAGTTGATGAATTAATTAACAAGTATCAAACTGAAACCAAACACAGCACATACTTGGATGGTACAACTTTTAGAAAAAACTAACTGACATGGGACGCAAGATACTTTTAGAACAAATAGACGTACCGGGCATCAACACTTATGATGTATACCGCAGCAAAGGTGGCTACTCATCAGTTGAAAAAGCCCTAAAAACCATGAAACCTGAAGATGTTGTTGAAGAAGTGAAAAAATCAGGTTTACGTGGACGTGGTGGTGCAGGTTTCCCTACGGGAATGAAATGGAGCTTTTTGGCTAAACCAGAAGGTGTGCCGCGTTACTTAGTATGTAATGCTGACGAAAGTGAGCCGGGTACTTTTAAAGACCGCTATTTAATGGAGCATATTCCGCACTTATTGGTAGAGGGAATGATTACTTCAAGTTACGCACTAGGAGCTAACACTTCATACATATACATACGTGGTGAGTATTTTTATTTGGTGCGTATTTTGGAAAAAGCCATAGCAGAGGCTTATGCTAATGGTTGGTTAGGTAAAAATATCTTAGGTACCGATTACAGTTTAGATTTATATGTTCATCCAGGTGCAGGTGCCTACATCTGCGGTGAAGAAACTGCTTTATTAGAATCATTAGAAGGTAAACGTGGTAACCCGCGTATCAAACCTCCTTTCCCTGCAATTGCTGGTTTATATGGATGCCCAACTGTGGTAAACAATGTTGAAACCATTGCTGCTGTTGGTCCTATTGTAAACATGACTGGTGATGAATACGCTAAAATTGGTATTGGACGCAGTACGGGTACTAAATTAATTTCAGCATCGGGCCATATTAAAAAGCCAGGTGTTTACGAAATTGAAATGGGCATTACTGTTGAAGATTTTATATACAGCGATGAATATTGCGGTGGTATCTTAAACGATAAAAAATTAAAAGCAGTGGTTGCCGGTGGTTCTTCGGTTCCGGTGTTGCCTGCTGATTTAATATTAACCACAGCCAATGGCGAAAAACGTTTAATGAGCTACGAAAGTCTTGCTGATGGCGGTTTTGCAACCGGTACCATGTTAGGCTCGGGTGGTTTTATTGTTATGGATGAAAGTACAAGCATTGTACAAAACCTACACACTTTTGCGCGTTTCTATCACCACGAAAGTTGCGGACAATGCAGCCCTTGCCGTGAAGGAACAGGTTGGATGGAGAAAATCATTCACAAAATTTTGGATGGACATGGCACATTGGAAGACATTGATTTGTTGTGGGATATTCAACGCAAAATTGAAGGTAATACTATTTGCCCATTAGGTGATGCAGCTGCATGGCCGGTAGCAAGTGCTATTCGTCATTTCCGTCATGAGTTTGAAGAGTTTGTTAAAAATCCTTCAGCCATTCGTGAGGTGAAATATTATTTCCATTGCAACAACATTGATTCGGCTGCTGCATATAGTAGTTTATAATTAACATGAATCTGATAGAACAATATAAAACCGAAATTGCTACTTTGTGCCGTAAGTACAATGTGAAAGAATTGTATGCTTTCGGTTCGGTTTTGGATGAATCAAGATTTACAAATGAAAGTGATGTTGATTTATTGGTAGATTTTAATGAGATTGAATTATTAAAGTATGCTGATAATTACTTCGAATTTGCCGATTCATTAGAAGAACTGTTTAAAAGAAAAGTTGACTTACTAACCATTCGTTCTTTAAGAAATAAGTATTTTATAGAAGCCGTTAATAAAGAAAAGGAAGTTGTTTATGCAGCATGAAGTAAAGCAACATCTTCTTGATATTAGAGAAGCAATTAAGGAGATTGACCTTTTCATTGGTGAAGATAAAAGGTTTGACGCCTTTGATAAAAACAGATTGGTGGTAAGGGCGGTTGAAAGATGTTTTGAAATAATTGGTGAGGCGATGAACCGAATAAAACGTGACGACCCTACATTGGTAATTAATAATATGAAAGCTATTATTAATGTGCGAAATAGGGTAATACATGCATATGATGCCGTTGATAATGCTATTATTTGGGGTATCATCATAAATCATTTACCTAAACTGAAAACAGAAGTTGAACAATTAATAAAAAACTATGAAAGCTAAATTTACATTTTTAACACTTGCCATTGTTGCGCTTTTGGGGGCGGGTATGTTGATGGCGTTTAAACAGGAGGAAGCTAAAAGTGTGATTTTAATTCGAGTAATAGAGAGAGGACCATCGTCAGCTGGCATCGGTCTTCAACCGCTTGAACCAGCTATTTATGTAACTGAAAATGGTAAACTTCTGTTCAAAACTGACCTCGAAAGATCAATTGATGATAAACTAATCATTAATTATGAAAGGATATCCTCGGTTTTAACTGGTTATATCAACAAGGGGTACGAACTGAAGACATCCTCAATAGGAAGCTACACAATCGGGGCGTTAAATAACCCGTTCTCCGAATACATTTTAATTAAGAATTGATAAGAAAGATCTTATAAATATCATGGCTAAAGTTACCATAGACGGAATACAGATTGAAGTGCCAGATGGCACAACCATTTTGAACGCAGCGCGTATGATTGGTCCAGATGTGGCCCCTCCTACCATGTGCTATTACAGCAAACTAAAAACCAGTGGTGGTTATTGCCGCACGTGTTTGGTTGAGGTAACTGCAGGTAGCGAAAAAGATCCGCGCCCAATGCCTAAGTTAGTAGCAAGTTGCCGCACCACCGTTATGGATGGTATGGTAGTGGCCAACAACACTTCGGCTAAAGTTAAAGATGCACGTGCCGGTGTGGTTGAATTTTTATTATTAAATCACCCATTAGATTGCCCGGTTTGTGACCAAGCAGGCGAATGTCATTTACAAGATTTAAGCTACGACCACGGTAACTATAAAACCCGTACCGATTTTGAACGCAGAACGTTTGAAAAAATTGATATAGGTGATAAAATTCAATTGCACATGACCCGCTGTATCCTTTGTTACCGCTGCGTAAAAACAGCTGAGCAAATTACGGATGGTCGTGTACATGGCGTTTTAAATCGTGGTGATCATGCCGAAATATCTACTTACGTAGAGCAAGCCATTGATAACGATTTTTCAGGAAACGTGATTGATGTTTGCCCAGTAGGTGCTTTAACAGATAAAACATTCCGCTTCAAGAGTCGTGTTTGGTTTACCAAGCCGGTTGATGCACATCGTAACTGCGAAAACGAAAAATGCAGTGGCAAAGTGGTATTGTGGTACCAAGGCGAAGAAGTGCTGCGTGTTACTGGCCGTAAAGACCAATGGGGTGAATTAGAAGAATTTATCTGCAACACTTGCCGTTTCGATAAAAAGAAAACCAGTGATTGGACCATTGAAGGACCAAGAAAAATTAACCGTCATTCGGTAATATCGGCTAACCATTACATGAATTTGGTTAAGCCAAAAGAACTTAAGTTGAACGAAATAAAACAAATTACCGAATAATGGATTGGGCATTACTGTTAGATAAAACAATTCTCATCGTAATTATTTTTGCGGTGAGTTTAGGCATTGCAGCCTACTCAACCTATGGTGAGCGTAAAATTGCAGCTTTCTTGCAAGACCGCGTAGGACCGGATCGTGCGGGACCATTTGGTTTGTTACAACCTATTGCCGATGGGGTGAAAATGTTTACCAAAGAAGAAATCATACCAAACGCTTCTGATAAATTTTTATTCATTATTGGTCCGTGTATTTTTATGATGACGGCCTTAATGACCAGCGCTATCATACCTTGGGGAAAATCGTTTAACTTCGGTGGACACGAATTTAGTTTACAAGTTGCTGATTTGAATGTGGGCTTGTTATACTTATTTGCAGTAGTATCAATTGGGGGATATGGTATTATGATTGGTGGATGGGCATCAAACAATAAGTTTGCTTTATTAGGAGCTTTACGTGCCGCATCACAAATGATTAGTTACGAGTTGGCAATGGGTATGAGTATTGTTGCATTATTATTAATCAACAACTCGTTAAGCTTGCGCGAAATTGTAGATGGCCAAGCTGGTGATGGTAACGTTTGGAACGTGGTTCGTCAACCGATAGGATTCTTAATCTTTTTAATTTGTGCTTTTGCCGAGTGTAACCGCGCACCATTTGATTTACCTGAATCGGAAAGTGAATTGGTTGGTGGTTATCATACCGAATTTAGTTCTATGAAATTGGGTTTATTCCTATTTGCCGAATACATCAATATGTTTATTTCATCGGCTATTATCGCAAGTTTATATTTTGGTGGATACCACTTCCCTGGTATTGATAGTTTAGACTTACCTCAAAATATTGCAGCTATTGTAAGTGTAGCTGTGTTATTCGCAAAAATATTGTTCTTCATTTTCTTCTTCATGTGGGTGCGTTGGACATTACCGCGCTTCCGTTATGATCAGTTAATGAATTTAGGATGGAAAATATTAATTCCATTATCAATTGTAAACGTATTAGTAACCGGTGCATGGATTACTTTTTTCAAATAATTAAGTAAACCCACAAACAGAAAATAAAATCATGCAATTAACCAACAGATCAAAAGTAGTTGTAAAGCACGACCTAAATTGGGTTGAAAAGCTTTATTTACCAGCTATTTTAGGTGGATTAGCTATTACCATAAAACACTTATTTAAAAAACCGGCAACGGTTAAATATCCTGAGCAAAAACGCGAAATTGCTCCTGTATACCGCGGACAGCATGTATTAAAACGCGATGAACAAGGTCGCGAAAACTGTACAGCATGTGGTTTATGTGCAGTGGCTTGCCCTGCAGAAGCTATTACTATTGAAGCAGCCGAGCGTAAAAAAGGAGAAGAGCATTTATACCGTGAAGAGAAGTATGCAGCCAAATATGAAATTAACATGTTACGTTGCATTTACTGTGGTTTGTGCGAAGAGGCTTGTCCGAAAGATGCCATTTACCTTAGCGATAGAATAGTTCCAACTGCATTTACCCGTGGCAACTTTGTTTACGGTAAAGATGTGTTGGTTGAAGGTGTTGACGCATCAGGTCGTGTTGACGTGAGCAAGCGTAAAAAGAAATACGAAATGGAAGGCACGCCTAAGCAACCTTTATTAAACAAATAACAATTACGAGTTAACTACAAATCATGAGCTTATACTTATTCCTAACCTTAGCTGTTTTAACCATAGTAAGTGCATTGGCAGTGGTATTTTCTAAAAATCCAATGTACAGTGTATTGTGGCTAATAGTTTGCTTTTTTACCGTAGCCGGTCATTACGTATTACTAAATGCGCAATTTTTGGCCATTGTACATTTAATTGTATATGCAGGTGCCATAATGGTATTATTCCTGTTTGTGGTAATGTTATTAAACTTAAATGCCGAAACCGAGCCGCACAAATCAAACCTAACAAAAATAGCCTCGGCAATATCTGCAGGTTTATTTTTTGTGGTGTTGATTGCATCTATGCGTGCCACCGAATTAGGCGAGTTTAGTTTACCCAATAAAACCAACATTGGCTTTGTTGAGCAAGTTGGTAAAAAATTATTCACCGATTTCTTATTGCCATTTGAAGTATCGTCAGTGCTTTTTTTATCAGCTATGATTGGTAGTGTATTATTGGCTAAAAAAGAAAAAAAATAACCCTTTAAAAGAAACTTAGAAATGGAAAATACATTACAAGCAGTTCCTCAAAATTGGTACTTGGTATTAAGTACTTTTTTATTCTGCATTGGGGTTATGGGTGTTTTGTTTCGCAGAAATGCCATCATCATTTTAATGTGCATCGAGTTAATGTTAAACTCGGTTAACTTATTATTGGTTTCGTTTTCTGCTTACAGTGGTAACAGCGATGGACAAGTATTCGTATTTTTTATCATGGTGGTTGCCGCAGCTGAAGTAGCTGTAGGTTTAGCCCTATTGATGAGCATATACAGAAACGTAGCAAGTACAGATATTAATGTGCTGAATAAATTAAAATGGTAACCCTAACACAAGAAAAGTAACGCACACATGAACGATAACATGATACAAGACACATTATTGGTGACTCCGGCTTTATTGGTTCCGTTGTTGCCTCTAATTGGTTTCCTTATTAACGGTTTGTTTGGAAAGTTTCTTCCAAAATCAGTTACCGGATGGATAGCAGCATTGGCCATTTTAGGTTCTTTTATTTGCTCGGTAACGTTGTTTAACGGAGTAAATGCACAAGATTCAATAAGTATTGATTTATTTGATTGGATTGCTTTTAGCAACATTAACATAAGCCTTGGCTTTTTAATTGATCCATTAACCGTAACCATGCTTTTAGTGGTAACCGGTATTGGTTTTTTAATTCACCTATATAGCATTGGCTACATGCACGATGATGAAGGCTTTACACGCTTCTTTACCTACTTAAATTTATTCATTTTCTTCATGTTGTTATTGGTTATGGGTAACAACTATTTAGTAATGTTTATTGGTTGGGAAGGTGTAGGTTTATGCTCATACTTATTAATTGGTTTCTGGTTTAAAAACACCGCATATAACAACGCTGCTAAAAAAGCATTTGTAATGAACCGTATTGGTGACCTGGGCTTTTTGTTAGGTATGTTCTTTATGTTGTTTTACTTCGGTAGTTTAGAGTACTCAACTGTGGCAACACAAGCGCAAACATTAACACCAAACAGTACCTTGTTAATTACCATTACCATGTTGTTGTTTGTTGGTGCAATGGGTAAATCTGCTCAATTACCACTATACACTTGGTTACCTGATGCAATGGCCGGTCCAACTCCTGTATCTGCATTGATTCACGCTGCAACCATGGTTACCGCAGGTATTTACATGATTGTACGTAGTAATATTTTATTCTCATTAGCTCCTGCAACATTAACATTCATCTTAATTATTGGTGTAGCTACTTCGGTATTTGCAGCAGTAATTGGTTTATTACAAAACGATATTAAAAAGGTACTCGCCTACTCTACTGTTTCTCAATTAGGGTTGATGTT
>CAZRVA010000016.1:0-14836 GCA_964603255.1 uncultured Chitinophaga sp. | reverse complement strand
TCTAAAGACGAAATTTTGGCTCATGCATTTGAGCAAAATAAAACTGTTTGGGTAATTTTATCTATCAGTTCATTCATCACTGCATTTTACATGTTTAGGTTAGTGTTCTTAACTTTCTTTGGCAACTTCAGAGGTACTGAAGAAACCAAGAAACATATTCATGAATCACCAATAACCATGACCTTGCCTTTAATTATACTTTGTATTTTGGCAGTAGTTGGTGGTTTATTAGGTTTACCTGAAGTATTCCATGTTCAACATGTATTCAGCACATATTTATCATCTGTAACAGAAGGTTCGGCACAATATTTAGCTCACCACGAAAAAGTATCTCACGCTACAGAAATAGCATTGATGAGCTTTGCCGGTATTGGAGCCATTGTGGTAATTCTTTTTGCTTACAACAAGTATGTTAAACAAAATGCATTACCGGCAGAAGACAGTGAATTAACCGGTTTAAATAAATTAATCAGCAATAAGTTTTATGTTGATGAAATTTATGACACCGTGTTTGTAAAACCAATTACCGTACTAAGCGATTTGTTTTTGGTATTGGTTGATAAATTAATTATTGATTTGGCTGTGAATGCAACAGCCTGGATAGTGGCCACAACAGGTAAAACCATGAGATTGATTCAAACTGGTAACACTGGATTTTATGTGTTTGCTATGGTTATTGGCATGATGGTATTATTGATAATTCGCTTGTTTATATAAATGATGACCTTACTACTTTTATTATTACCGTTAGTTGCAGCTTTAGCCGTATTGCTTAGTGGCAATAAAATGGCATCGCGTGTAGCTTTGTTATTTACTGTTGCCGAGTTTGGTTTAACAGCGTATGCGTACACCATTTTTAAACAACAAGGTCCTGAAGCATTCGTGTTTTTTCATGAGTGGATTAGCAGTCCTAAAATAAGCATTAATTTAGGGGTTGATGGGTTAAGTTTTGTTATGATTGGCTTAACCAACTTCCTACTTCCATTAATTGTTTTAAGTGGATTTAACCGCGAATACTCAAACGCAAAAACATACTTCTCGTTAATGTTATTGATGCAATTTGCATTGATAGGCGTATTTATGGCCTACGATGGTTTATTGTATTACATCTTCTGGGAGTTAGCGTTATTACCTATTTACTTTATTGCTTTAGGTTGGGGAGGAAAAAATCGTGTACCAGTTACATTAAAGTTTTTCATCTACACATTAGCCGGTAGTTTATTAATGTTGTTTGGCTTCATTATGTTGTACTACTACAACCCTAATGCAAGTTTCAACATCACCGATTTATACAACAACCCGGTTTGCAACTGCAACCAAGGCTGGTTATTTTGGATGTTCTTTTTGGCATTTGCCATTAAAATACCTATTGTTCCTTTCCACACCTGGCAAGCCGATACATACAGCGAAGCACCTACACAAGGAACCATGTTGTTAAGCGGTATTATGCTAAAAATGGGTACTTACAGTTTAATCCGTTGGTTGTTACCTATACTTCCTGCAGGTGTTGCCGAGTGGGGACCATTAGCCATTACATTAAGTGTTATTGGTGTTGTGTATGCATCGGTTATAGCAATTATGCAAAACGACCTTAAAAAACTATTTGCATACTCTTCAGTAGCACACGTTGGTTTGATTGCAGCAGGTATTTTTGCTTTAAACATTGAAGGTTTACAAGGTAGTGTAGTGCAAATGATTGCTCACGGTGTAAATGTAGTTGGTTTGTTCTTCTGTGCAGATATCATCATCAACAGAACTCAAACTGCAAATATTAGCAGCCTTGGAGGTATACGTAACATTGCACCTCGCTTTAATACGTTATTTATGATTGTGGTAATTGCCAGTGTTGCTTTACCATTAACCAACGGTTTTATTGGTGAGTTTTTATTGGTATACGGTGTGTTTAAATACAATACATGGTTAGCTGTATTTGCAGGATTAACCATTATTTTAGGAGCTGTTTACATGTTACGCATGTTCCAAAATACCATGTTAGGTAATACCAACGAACATACCCAACAATTTGCAGATTTAAACTGGAGCGAGACTTTGGTATTGGGCATTATTGCATTCACTATTATTGTTATGGGAGTTTACCCTAAACCAGTTTTCGAATTGGTTCAACCTTCACTTGATATTATTTTAAACAAAGCCTTAGCTAAATAAAATACGCAACATGACTACTTTACTTTATACAACTTGCTTAGGTTTATTTTGTATGCTTGCTGAGGTATTAAACCTTCGCAAACTATTAATACCGGCTGTTATACTTGG
The DNA here is from genome assembly GCA_964603255.1 of uncultured Chitinophaga sp. Classification (GTDB taxonomy): domain Bacteria; phylum Bacteroidota; class Bacteroidia; order UKL13-3; family UKL13-3; genus UBA6183. Next base: position 12,562 of record CAZRVA010000016.1, on the reverse strand, counting down.
TTTATCGGCAATATTTGTTGTAAACATGCAACAATGGGGTATTACTACTCCTGCCTCAATCGGTTCGGTATCATTAAGCCACATGGTTAAAATGGATAACTTTGCAATTGCTTTTAGCGGATTGGCAATTGTTATTTCTATCCTAATTTTTGTGTTGGCAGCCAATTACTACAAAGACGATCAAAACCACATTAGCGATTACCTTTCTATCATGGTGTTTGTATTGTGCGGAGCATTAGTAATGTTTAGCTACAACAATATGGCCATGTTATTTTTAGGAATTGAAATTCTATCTATATCATTATACATTATGGCAGGTAGCCGTAGGTTCGATACACGCAGTAACGAATCGGGGATGAAGTACTTTTTGATGGGTGCTTTTGCCTCTGGTTTCTTGTTATTTGGTATTGCACTTATTTACGGAGCAAGCGGAACATTTGAATTAGAAGGCATCAGCAAATATATTGCTGCAGGCGAAGTAACACCTATGTTTTATTTAGGCGTTACCTTGTTATTGTTTGCTATGTTATTTAAAGTATCGGCTGTACCGTTCCATTTTTGGAGCCCTGATGTGTACGAAGGTGCACCAGCTTTAATCACCGCATTTATGAGCACATTGGTTAAAGTTGCCGCTTTTGCTGCCTTATACCGTTTGTTTAGCCATTGCCTTGGTGGTACCATGTATTATGTTGAGCCATTATTGATTATTGTTACTGGAGCAACCATTATGGTTGGTAACGTAACTGCATTAAGTCAAATAAATGTGAAGCGTATTTTAGCTTATTCAGGTATTGCACATGCCGGTTACATGTTAATGGGTGTATTAAGCTCGCAAGGTAATGCTGCTTCATCGGTATTCTTTTATGCGGGTGCATACGCAATTGCAACCATTGGTTTATTTGCCTTGGCCATCATGACATTTAAAAGCAACCACAGTGAAAATGTGGAAGCCTTTAATGGCTTAGCCAAAAAGAATCCAGTTGCTGCTGCGTTAATCAGCGTATTCATGTTATCATTAGCAGGTATCCCTCCTTTTGCAGGCTTTTTAGGTAAATACTACATATTTAGCGAAGCCATCAGAAATGGATACGTAACATTAACTTTGTTTGCTGTAGTAAACTCTATTATCGCTGTTTACTATTACTTAAAAGTGGTTATTGCTATGTACAGCCAACCGGCTAATGATAAGCCATTAGTTATTCATCCAACCTACATGATAGTTGCCATAATAAGCGCTATTGTAACCATTGGATTAACAGTAATGCCTGATATGTTTATGCAAATTCTAAAGTAAAATCAACCCAACTAAATATACTAAAGAGGCCAAGTGCCTCTTTTTTTTTTGCCGGAAAATAAAATTCCTGATCACCAAGTATTAAGACGAACCTGGCTTAATTGCCTTTAATTTTTTGCGGGATTTGACAACTAAATCAACACTTCAAGTGTCTTTGTAAGTATTATTTTACTTTTGTGGTATATTATGTTTACGTTAACCAACGTTAAAACACTGAAAATAAAAGTACTCAAAGCACTTTATTTTTTCCCACAAATACTTTCATTTATCAATTAAATTAGTTTTTTTGCATCCTCTAAAAATTTGTACAAAATGAACAAAGTTCAAACACAAAAATCAGAAAGCAAATTCAGCGCAATGTTCGCATCATTTGCAATCCCGGTACTAGTTATAGTAGCCATTTTAATTTACATGTTTGTTTTAGGTAACCCTGCCAACTTCGAAGACAACGACCCTACCAAACACCCTGTTCCAGATGGCATTAACCACGTATTGGGATTAATTTACAAAGGTGGTTTCATCGTACCAATCTTGATTTCATTGGTATTAATGAGTATTACTTTCTCTATCGAGCGTTTTTTAACTATCGGTAAAGCTGCAGGTAAAGGCTCTGCAGAAGCGTTTGTTCGTAAAGTTCAAGCTAACTTAGCAAGCGGTAACGTAGATGCTGCAATTGCCGAGTGCGATAAACAACAAGGTTCGGTTGCTAACGTTGTAAAATCTGCTTTGCATAAATACAAAGAGATGGAGAACAACAGCGAGTTAGACAAAGACCAAAAAATATTAGCTATTCAAAAAGAAATTGAAGAGTCGGTATCATTAGAGTTACCAATGTTGGAGAAAAACTTGGTAATTATTGCTACCATGGCATCAGTATCTACGTTAGTTGCGTTATTAGGTACGGTAATCGGTATGATCAAGGCGTTCTCTGCTTTGGCAACTTCGGGTTCACCTGACTCAACAGCGTTAGCAAACGGTATCTCTGAGGCGCTAATCAATACCGCATTAGGTATCGGTAACTCGGCTATAGCTACCATCATGTACAACGTGTTTACAACTAAAATCGACAAAATCACTTACACAATTGATGAAGCTGGTTTTAGTATCACCCAAACATTTGCTTCAGCGCATAAAAAATAATCGATTGAGGTTTTTGGTTGATGTAAACTCAACCACGCAATTTCAAAATCTTTCAATCTTTTAAATAAATTAAAATGCCTAAAGTAAAAGTACCTCGCAAGAGCACAAGTGTAGATATGACGGCAATGACTGACGTTGCCTTCTTGCTACTTACTTTCTTTATGCTTGCAACTAAATTTAAGCCTGATGAACCGGTTGTAGTTGATACACCTTCATCTATCAGTGAGATTAAACTTCCTGAATCAGGAATTATGCAAATCACCATTGATAAACAGGGCCGTGTATTTTTCGGTATTACCGAACAAACTACACGTGCAGATGTGTTGCAACGCATGGCAGAGAAATATAACATGAAGTTTTCTGCCGAGGAAGTAAAAGAATTCTCTTTGCAATCAACAATAGGTTTGCCCATTTCTCAATTAAGTAGCTTCTTAAAGTTAGATGCTGAAGCAAGAAAAGCATTACAAACTACAGGAGTTCCAACCGATTCAACAAATAACGAATTAGGTGATTGGATTTGGCAAGCACGTTTGGCAAATAATGATATTCGCGTAGCTATTAAAGGCGACCGTGATGCTGATATGCCAACCGTAAAAAGAGTGATTGCAATATTGCAAGAGAAAAAAGTGAATAGATTTAATTTTATTACCAGCATGGAAAAAGCTGGTGAATAATAACCTAAAAAAATAAAAACGCATGGCAGAAATAGACGCTGGCGGTGGCGGTGGTAAACACAAAGGTGGTAAGAAAAGAGGCAAAAAAATGTCGACCAGGGTGGATTTTACACCCATGGTAGATTTGGGCTTCTTGTTGATTACCTTCTTCATGTTAACTACCAGCATGAACAAGCCACAAACCATGGAAATTAACATGCCTGTAAAGGACGAGAAGGTTGAGGATGGCAGTAAAGTTAAAGCCTCTCAAGCGGTAACTGTTCTTTTGGCAAAGGACGATAAAATAGTTTATTACTTTATTGATCCGGTAACAGGTGAGCCACAAACGCCACAAATCACTAACTTTAGTGCAGGTGGAATTCGTGCAACCTTGTTAAAAGAAAACAAACAACGTAACCCGCGTTTAGACAGTATTCCTATTTATAAGGATATGTTAAACAAAGGCTCCATTTCGGAAGATCAATACAAAGGTTACTTAAGTGGGATAAGAGGTTACAAAGATGCGCTTATTGTGGTAATTAAAGCTTCTGATAAATCGCGTTACAACAATCTAGTCGATATTCTTGACGAGATGTTGATTTGTAACATTGGACGTTATGCCGTTGTTGATATCACAGAACCGGAAGTAGAGATGTTAAAAACAGTTAACCTAGAATAACAAGGAAACCATATGTCAAAACTTTCAAAAATTAACATTTTCGATAGCAACTGGGTTGACCTTGTATTTAAAGGCCGAAACCATGAGTATGGAGCATACGTGCTTCGTAAAAAGAGTAATGAAAATACCAATAAAGGTATTATCTACGCTATCGTATTCTTTACATTAGTTATATCTACACCTGCACTTATCGATTTAATTAAAGGTATAGTGCCCAAAGATTTAGAAGATGTAAAAGTAACCGAGGTGCAAACTTTAGAAGAACCACCACCGGTTGATAAAAGCACTCCTCCCCCTCCTCCGGCAGAACCTCCACCACCATTAAAATCAACGGTGAAGTTTACGCCACCAGAGATTAAACCTGATGAGCAGGTTCCGGATGAGCCACCACCTGCACAAGATGAAATGAAAGACAAAGATGCAGGAACAGAAACCGTAGAAGGCGATCCTAATGGTATTGATGCTAGTTTGCAATTACCTAGTGGTGACGGACTAACCGGTGATGCAGAACCTGAGTTTGTAACATTTGCCGAGCAAACTGCTGAGTTTAACGGTGAATTGTTTGATTGGTTGGGTAAAAACATTCAATATCCGGATATGGCCAAACAAAATGGTATTGAAGGAAAGGTAATTATTCAGTTTGTTGTTGAAAGAGACGGAAAAATTACCAATGTTGAAGTGGTAAAAAAAGCGGGTTGGGGTTTTGATGAAGCAGCTGTTGAAGTTGTAAAGAAAATGCCACCATGGAAACCTGCAAAACAAAATGGTAAAGCTGTAAGGTTACAAATGAGTTTACCAGTTAGGTTTACCTTATCAAACTAAAAATAACTACAGCGTGAAACTCGAAAAAATAAGAGCCGAACGCGATAATAAAATAGCCAGGTTACTAAGATCTTTCGGAGTAATCATGGCTATTTTTTATTTCGTAATGGGCTTGTCGTTTATAGTAATGCCCCTGTTTGATGGTATTCCGCCATTAAATAGATATGGTATAAGTACATTGTTAATTTTGTACGGTTGTTTTAGGTTGTACCGATTTTTTAAACCATCAAAAAACTTTAACCATGAAGAAGAGGAAACTGAATAGCACTTTATTTGCCACAATCATTTCTTTGTTGGTGGTGGCATGTAACAATTCAACCCCTAAAAAACATAACGATACCAGCACCAGCGGTAAAATTACAGTTACCGTTGACGAAAGCTTGAAACCAATTATTGAAGCGCAGAAAGACGTTTTTGAAGCATTATATCCTGATGCAAAACTAAACATCATTTACACCAACGAATATGATGCTATTAACTTGTTAGCAAACGATAGCGCAAGAATTGCTATTGTAACACGTGAGATGTTGCCTGAAGAAAAATCTAACTTTGATAAACGTAAAATAGTTCCTCGCAATATTTTAGTTGGTTATGATGCCATCGGTATCATCGTAAACAAAAACAGAAAAGATACCATATTTAGTGTGGAGCAAATTGCAGGTATTTTATCTGGCAAGTATACCACTTGGAAGGATATCAACCCTAAAAATGAAGCTAAACCTTTGCGTGTTGTTTTTGATAACGCAAAAAGTGGTGCAGTTCGTCATTTAAAAGATTCAATTTTAAATGGTGCAGAATTGGCCGAACATTGTTTTGCAGTAAATAGTAATCCGGATGTAATTGCCCAAGTTGAGGAAAATGTGAACACCATTGGTTTAATAGGCTCTGCTTGGATTAGTGATAGAGATGATAGTACTTCAAATAATTTTTTGAGTAAAATTGTTGTTGCAAACTTAGTACCTAAAAATCCGGAAACAGCTGAAGCTCAAACCATGAAACCTTATCAGGCTTATGTTGCGCTGAAGCAATATCCGTTGTACAGAAAAATAAATATTATTAACCCAGAAGGCCGCTACGGATTAGGCACGGGGTTTGCAAGTTTTATAAATAGCGATAAAGGACAACGCATTATTTTAAAAAGTGGGTTGGTTCCGGCTAACGTTCCGGTAAGAATTATTAAATTAAATAACGACTAGAATATCATGAACAGATTTATGCTAAAAACTTTTGTAATGGGTGGCATGCTGATAAGCACAGCACAAGCACAAACTTTACAAGAAGGATTAAGAGCCTTAGATTTTGACAAGTACGAAAGTGCAAGAAACATTTTTACGCAGTTAACTAAAAAAGAGCCTACAAATGGCGATAACTGGTACTATTTAGGCCAATCATACCTTAATCTTTTTAAAGAAGACTCGGCACAATGGGCATATAACGAAGGTGTGAAATTGGCTCCAAACAACGCATCAAACTATGTTGGTTTGGGTGAGTTGCTCATTGCTACGAATAAAGTAGAAGAAGCAAAAGCACAATTTAATAAAGCATTGAGTTTTAGCCGTGGTAGAGATGGCATGATTAAAGATGCTAAGACACTTCGTTTAGTGGCTTCGGCATTGGTGAGTACAGATACCAAAGTGGTTGATGAAGCTTTAAATCACATCAAAAATGCGTTGGAAATTGCGCCTAAAGATTACGAAGTTTTAGTTGCAGCTGGTGATGTTTATTTAGAAATGAATAAAGGTGGTGAAGCAGCAACTCAATACGAAAGAGCTATTTCGGTAGATACACTCAATCCGAAAGCTTATACACGTGTTGCTTCAATATGGTTACGCGTGCGCAATGCAGAGCAAACATTAACTGACTTACAAAGAGCTTTACAAAGAGATCCAAATTACGCTCCTGCATTAAAACTAATGAGTGAGTTGTATTACAAATCGAAAAAATACCAATTGGCAAAAGACTATTACACCAAGTACTTAAATAACTCTGAGCCAAGTTTAGCTAACCAAAAGCGTTTTGCTAAAATCTTATTCAACTCAAAAGAATATGATGATGCATTACCTAAAATTTTAGATGTAATTAAGTTAGAAGACAGTGATATTTACATGCACCGTTTAGCAGGTTACAGCTACTATGAGGTAGGCGAATTGAAAAAAGATAGCAGTATGTATCGCCCGGGTGTTACAGAACTTGAATTATTTTTAAGCAAAATTGCTGCTGATAAAATTTTAGCAAGCGACTACGAATATCTTGGTAAGTTATACAGCCGTATCCCTGGTAAAGATAGTTTAGCTGTAATGCATATGAACAAGGCTATTGAAATGGCTCCAGAGAAATTGGAATTATTAAAAGAAGCTGGCATGGTTTACAACAAAATCAAACGTTTTGATAAATCGATTGTGTGCTTTGAAACATACATCAGCAAAACCGATAAAATTTTACCTGCTGACTATTATTTATTAGGTATGGCCTCATACTTTGGTAAATCATTACCTAAAGCAGATAGTGCATTTGCTAAGTTAATTGAAATTAAACCTGATTACGCAGATGGCTACTATTGGAGAGGAAATGTGCAAGCATTGTTAGATACCGAAGCAAAAGATACCATAGGATTCAGCTCATACAATACTTATATCAGCATGGCTGAAGCTACTCCTGAGAAGTACAAAAGAAATCTAATTGTTTCTTACGATTACCTTGCGAAATACTACATCAAACAAGATAAAAACAGCTTAGCTAAAGGATATTTAGAGAAAATTATTGCTTTAGATCCGAATAACAAACAAGCTAAAGAATATTTAAAACAAATTGGTGGTGGTAAATAATCACCAACAAGCATAATGCAAAACGCCATGGACTAAGGTTCATGGCGTTTTTTATTTTCGTGCGCTTTAGTTTTAAATCAACTCTTTCGAGGCAATTTCAATTTCTGCCTCAACCACATCAAATAACAACCTTAATTGGTTTAACAATTGAGGTATTTCATTCATTTCAAGCCCCTTTCTTCCAATAGTTTCAATGCGTATAATCAAATCTATCATATCATTATTGGTAATCATTTGTAATGGTGCTTTTATTTTATGAGCAGCACTGGCCATCATCATGTAGTTTCCATTGTTAAAATGTTGTTGCATATTATCAATTTCCTTGGGCACAGATTTTAAAATCATACCCAACATTTCTTTGATAAAAACATGATCGTTGCCCCCTATTGTTTTTAGGTAGGATAAATCAATCTTTGTTGTACTCATTGCTAATATTTGCTCAAAAATAAGTAATATTCGCTATTGAATTATATACAAGAGAGATTAACTAAGTAAAATCATGAAAGGCATATGTAACTTGGCCGTTATACCCTTGCGTAAATCGCCCGATAGTACCAGTGAAATTGTATCGCAGCTTTTGTTTGGTGATACCTTTACCATTCAACAAATAGAAAATGGTTGGGTAAACATCACAACACTTAACGACAATTACAGCGGTTACATTAGCGACAAACAATATGCTGCATTTGATGGCACAACAGATAATTGGATTGTAAACACCTGTTACCCTTTTCTGGAGGCACATACACATGAAGGCAAATTACTATTACCTGCAGGATGTTTATTGCCTAATCAACCCAAAACAATTATTGGCAGACAAGAAATTACAATAGACAAATTACCTGCATCAAAGCAAATAACACAATTGGCCGAAACCGCCTTGCAATACTTAAATGCACCTTATTTGTGGGGCGGCAAAACTGCATTTGGTATTGATTGCAGTGGCTTTATGCAAATGGTTTTTAAACAGTGTGGTGTGCAACTGCCTAGAGACGCATATCAACAGGCTGAGTTGGGCGAAACATTAAATTTTGTGAACGAAAGCAAATGCGGTGACTTGGCTTTTTTTGATAACGAAAATGGAAAAATTACCCATGTTGGTATGATGCTCGACAACGAAAAAATAATACATGCATCAGGCAAAGTGCGAATTGATTTACTCGATCATCATGGAATATTAAATGTTCAAGAAAAAAATTATTCACACAAGCTTAGAATAATTAAACGGATTTTATAAATACGTTCACGTTATAACTAATAAGTCAACAAATTGTAGTTTTACGGTCATATTTCATTGAAATTATTCTTTATCGACAAAAACTATAACTAAATATTTTGTGTTTATTTGAAGAATAATAGCAAAAATTAAAACACTATGGCATTACAAAAAGGCGACAAAGCCCCTGCATTTACCTTGTTTAATACAGAGAAGAAAGCGGTTTCATTAGATGATTTCAAAGGAAAGAATTTAATTATTCATTTTTTTCCATTGGCATTTACAGGCGTTTGCACCACTCAATTATGTACAGTAAGAGACGCAATTAGTATGTATAAAAACGATGCTGCTGATGTTGTGGCAATATCTGTTGATTCTATTTTTACACTTGCTAAGTTTAAAGAAGAACAAAATTTACAATTCGACTTATTAAGTGACTTTAACCGTGAAGCGGCTACTGCATACGGAGCATTGCATGATGTGTTTCCAGCTTTTGCAATGGAACGTGTTGCCAAGCGTGCAGCATTTGTAGTTGATAAAAACGGAATTATTCAGTTTGCTCAGGTGTTAGAAAGTCCGGGCGATTTGCCTGATTTTGCAACAATTAACGCAACCTTGGCTACTTTAAATTAATTTTTTTTGTTGATGTGCTTGCAAATACAACAAGTAAGTCTATATTTGCACCACATTTAACAAAGGGTTTCGTAGCTCAACTGAATAGAGCATCTGACTACGGATCAGAAGGTTACAGGTTTGAATCCTGTCGAGACCACAAACTAAAACCACCAACGAAAGTTCGGTGGTTTTTTGTTTTTAATAGCTTACCAATATCTTTATCGCATAATTAACTGATTACCATGAATACCAAGCAACAAAAACTCGATGCATTTTCTCGCCTATTGGATGTAATGGACGACCTACGTGAAAAATGCCCTTGGGATATGAAACAAACCTATGAGAGTTTGCGCCATTTAACCATTGAAGAAACCTACGAGTTGAGTGATGCCATACTAAAAAACGATGCTACCGAAATAAAAAAAGAGTTGGGCGATGTGTTGCTTCATTTGGTGTTTTATGCACGCATAGGCAGCGAAAAAAATCAATTTGATATTGCTGATGTATGTAATGCTTTGTGCGATAAATTGATTTATCGTCACCCACACATTTATGGTGACGTAAAAGCTGATACAGCCGAACAGGTAAAAGAAAATTGGGAACAACTTAAACTTAAAGAAGGAAATAAATCGGTGTTAAGTGGAGTTGCCAAAGGAACACCAAGTATTGTGAAAGCATTACGCATGCAAGAAAAAGCGGCTCAGGTTGGATTTGATTGGCCAACTCCTAAAGAAGTTTGGAATAAAGTGGATGAAGAATTAGCCGAGTTAAAAGAAGAATTTGAAGTAAACCCAAATTCAGAAAAAACAGAAAAAGAGTTTGGCGACTATTTATTCTCGTTGATTAATCTTGCCCGTAAATACAACATCAACCCTGATGATGCGCTGGAGAAAACCAATCAGAAGTTTATAGAGCGTTTTCAATACATTGAAGAAAAAGCCAAAGCGTTAGATAAAAAATTAACAGATATGACCCTTGATGAAATGGATGTGTATTGGAATGAGGCTAAAACAAAATAATCACACCAAATAACATTGCATTAACCCAAAATTGAAGTAATCGTTATTGCGCCTTAACATTTGCTTGAGCTAACAAAACCAACTTGCTCACAAATTTTTAAGGTATGAAAAAACAATTATTCTCCTTTTCCTTAGCGTTTGCGTTAGCCTTATTTGGCGATGTAAACGCACAAATTACACCCAAGTTTTTGGGACGATTTTCTACCGGCATTTATAACAATACTGCCGCAGAAATTTCCGCCTATCACGCCAAAAGCAAACGTATGTTTGTTACCAATGGTGCTGATTCCTCTATTAAAGTAGTTGACATCAGCAATCCGGCAAGCCCTAGTTTGGTTCAATCTATCTCTATCAAACCTTATGGTATCGATTTAACTTCTGTTGCCACTTACAATGATGTTTTAGCCGTTGCTATCATAGACTCGTTAGGCAAAACAGAAAACGGCAAAGTGGTTTTCTTCAATGCAAATACATTAGCCTACATCAATCAAGTAGATGTTGGAGCAAACCCCGACATGGTATGTTTTACACCTGACGGTAGCAAAGTTATAGTAGCTAACGAAGGCGAACCAAACGTGGGTTATACGGTAGACCCGGAAGGTTCAATAAGTATCATAAACATAACTGGTGGTGTATCTAATTTAACACAAGCCAATGTTCAAACGGCAGGATTTACAACATTTAACAACCAAAGTATCGACCCTAAAATAAAAATAACAGGACGTATACAATCAGGTGGTGCATTTTTACGCAACTCAACCATTGCCGAAGATTTAGAACCTGAATACATCACGGTTTCTGACGATTCTCAAAAAGCTTGGGCTACTTGTCAAGAAAACAATTGTATTGCAGAAATCGATTTAACCAATGCAACCGTTACACGCCTCATTCCATTGGGTTTTAAAAATTACAATTTGGTTGAAAATAAACTGGATGCATCAGACCAAGGTGGTGCGATAAACTTCGCAAACCACAACATCTTTGGGATGTATCAACCTGATGCCATTAGCAGCATGAAGTTTGGAAACACTACCTACCTGGTAACTGCTAACGAAGGAGATGCACGCGCAGATTGGGGTGCAGCAAACGTGGAGGAAGTTCGTTTAGGTCATTCATCTTATGTATTAGATACGGTTAAATTTGGTGGTGCATCTGCTGTTGCTGCATTAAAAAACAACAGCATAAGCGGTAGGTTAAATGTTACCAATAGGTATGGCGACTTTAACAACGATGGTAAGTTTGATTCAATTTTTGCATTTGGTGCTCGTTCATTTACAGTTTGGAATGCCACTACAGGTGCATTGGTTTGGGATAGTAAAGATGAGTTTGAACAACGTATTGCAAGCATTTACCCGAATAACTTTAATGCAAGCAACAGCAACAATACATTTAAAAACAGAAGCGATGATAAAGGTCCAGAACCGGAAGCCATTACTGTTGGTAAAATATTAGATTCTACTTACGCATTTATTGGTTTAGAGCGTATAGGTGGCGTTATGATCTATAACATTACCAATCCAACTAACCCTTACTTTGTTAACTACATCAACACACGTGATTTTTCGCAAACACCAGGTTTAAATTCGGGTGGTGACTTGGGTCCTGAAGGTTTGGTATTTATACCACGTAACCAAAGTCCTAATGGCAAGGATTTGTTATTGGTATCGAACGAAATTAGTGGTACAGTAGCCATAATCGAGTTGACTTCACGCAGCCATTTCCAAATGCAAATTTTGCATTCATCAGATATGGAAAGTGGTTTATCAGCTGTTGTTGATGCACCAAACTATGCAGCCATTATTGATAAATTAGAAGATGAACATGCAAATACATTAATCTTATCATCAGGAGATAATACGTTACCCGGTCCATTTTTATCAGCAGGTGAAGATCCTTCATTACAAACACCATTACGCAATACCGCATCAAGTTATTACAGCGGTACACAAGCAGTACGCCCGGCCATTGGTAGAGCAGATATTGCCATCATGAACATTATTGGTTTTAATGCATCTGCCTTAGGTAACCACGAATTTGATTTAGGCACAAGTGATTTAAACGGACAAATTGGTGTTGACATCAGAAACAATGGTGCTGATAAACGCTGGTTGGGAGCACAATTTCCATACGTAAGCTGCAACTTAAACTTTAGCAACGATGCGAATTTAAGTTACTTATATACCAACCAAATATTAAGAGATACTGGCTTTAAAACATCACCAACTATTACTGCTAACAACCAAAAGAAAGGTATTGCACCATCAGTAATTATTGAACGTAACGGAGAAAAAATTGGTAT
>CAZRVA010000015.1:35550-37579 GCA_964603255.1 uncultured Chitinophaga sp. | reverse complement strand
TTTAAAAACAATGGTGGCCTTTGGATAACACAATTTGTCATTAGTGCAGCGCAAGCAAGTGTATGGAATTCGTATACGGTCAATGTAAACGGTAACCGCCTTAATCATGCAAATTTTGGATACAGAATCATCACCCGTGGTACATCAAACGATAGTTTAAAATGGGTGGTAAGTGGTTTTCATATTGGTCAAAAAGCGCTTATCCCTTTTGTGGATGATTTCTCATCAAACCAAATTTACCCCGACCAAAACAAATGGCTTGATAGATTGGTGTTTGTTAACAACCGTTTTCCTATTGCACCACCCAGTATCAATGTGGCCACATTTGATGGTTTAAATAGGGTGGGTGTTCCATATGGATTTGGCCGTGGTTACTGCGATACACTTACATCATTACCAATAAAATTAAACGGATTAACAGCAGCCGATTCGGTTTACTTAAGCTTTTTTGTTCAGCCGCAAGGTTTGGGTATGGAACCCGATTTTGGAGATAGTTTAATGTTATTTGGAAGGTACACCGCTGCATCGCCCGACTCGTTTAACTTATTGTGGAGAGGTGCCCCGAGTGATTTTTTACGCGATTCGTTTTTACAAGTTCGTATTGCATTACCTGCAATTTATTTGCATGATGAGTTTCAGATGCGCTTTATCAATATTGGAAGCCGCACTGGTAATTTAAGTCATTGGCATTTAGATTATGTTTACTTAAACAGAGGAAGGAATTTAAACGATGCCATTACTGATATTGCGATACAAGAAAATCCATCACCGCTGTTAAAAAAATACAGTGCCATGCCGTTTAGCCATTTTAAAGTTGCACCGGCAACGTATACCAACGACACACAATATTTTGGTGTGAGCAACAACAGTAATCAAAGTTATGCAATTGATTATGGCAGAGAAATATTTGATCAAAACTTTGCTCGTATTGATACCTTCGGAAGTATCATCAGCATTTTGCCATCGCGCAGTTCGCGTACAGCAAGCATCAAAAAAACAATAAACATTGCCGGTAATTTTAATGATGATTCGGTAGTGGTTTGGAGCAGATTTTATACCCGATTAGGAACTTCAGTTGATAATGTTCGCAGTAACGATACCTTATGGCAGCCCACTTACTTTGTTAATTATTATGCCTATGATGATGGAACAGCGGAGGCTGGATACAGCATACAGTTCGCTGTAGGAAAAGTTGCATTAAAATACACCTTTGCTAAGCCGGATAGTCTTTATGGAATGGCTGTACATTTTAACCGAAGTGTAAATGATGTGAGTACGTTGCCATTTAATTTAATGGTTTGGAAAAATATTACGTTAACATCAGAAGAACCTATTTTAAGCATCCCTGCAACCGCTGTTTATTATAATGCACGAAATGGTTTTTATTATGTTAAGTTCAATCAGCCTATTTATGTTGATAATGAAATTTACATAGGCTGGGAGCAAAACCAACAGTTTGAATTAAACGTGGGGTTGGATTTTAACTTTATGGTTGATCATAAATATGCCCCTAATCCGGAAATGTTTTTCAATATTCAAGGATTATGGGAATCAACCCGTAAAAATGGAGCGTTAATGATGCGCCCAATTGTAGGCAAATGGATTGAGCCATTACCGGTAGGTTACAAAGAATTTGAAAAAGAAAAATTGCAGGTAACCTGTTATCCAAATCCTAATGACGGTATCTTGTTTTTAAGTGGTTTGAAACCATCTTCGTATACCATAAGTGTGGTTGATATAATGGGTAGGGAAGTGTTGAATCAAAAAGAAGTAAAGCAGCAAATAAGTTTGGCAGATTTAACAGATGGGTTGTACATGGTACATGTTACTGATGAAAATAGTGCAACAACCACGGTACAAAAAATAATATTACAACGATAAATTTACTACATATGGCAGATATAACTACACAAGAATTAAAAGAGCGCATGGACGCAGGCGAAAAATTAAACTTATTTGATGTACGTGAAGTGCACGAATACGAAGCGTTTAATATTGGAGCTACACTTATTCCTTTGGGTGAATTACC
>CAZRVA010000015.1:22812-35450 GCA_964603255.1 uncultured Chitinophaga sp. | reverse complement strand
TTTCTTTACCTCCTCAACTAATTTCATCAAAGCAATTTTTTGTGATTGTTTGTAGAGAATATGTAAATGGTCGGTGTATCCTCCTACTATTATACTTTGACAATCCAATTCATTACAAATACCTCCGATATAATTGTGCAACTCATCTTCGAATGGTGGTATGATTAATGGTTTACGGTGTTTGGTTGAGAATACTAAATGCACATAAGTTTGAACGAGTGATTGTCCCATGGTTTATAATTAATGATTAACATTTAAATTTAAATCAAATGAAAGTTAATGTCAAATAAAATCATGTATTATTTTTTGTGCGAGGGGTTTCACCACCTCGCGAATTGATTGCGCACTTTCAGCGCTTATATTATCTTTTTAAGTTGTTTCACCACAAGCCCTGAAGGGGCGAAATCTGAACTGCGATGGGCATCGCCCACCGCAATATCTAATTTTATGAGCGAGGGGTTTCACCACCTCGCGAAAAGATTGCGCACTTTCAGCGCTTGGATTATCTTTTAAGGCTGTTTCACTACAAGCCCTGCAAGGGCGAAATCTACACTGCGATGGGCATCGCCCATTGCCACATCTGCACTGACACCAACAAAAAAGGCCGTCAATCACGACAGCCTTTACTTATAGTTTAACTTAAAATTTTAGTTAGCGAAAGCCAACATACCGTTTAACAAAGCATATTCTTCTTTGGTTAATTTATCGGCATATTCTCTGGCAACTTCTCTGGCTGCCGGATTTTTGAAAAACACAATTAGCGGAACAAACAGCTCTCTAATTTCTAGGTTCTCAGGTAAACGTTTCGCAACTTCAACAATACTGTTAATGTTTTCGTCAATCAAATCAACGTTGGCAATTAACTCTTCGTAAATGCGATGTTCATCCTGGAATTCATCTTCATCAACCAATAAAAATTCGTATAAGAAATCTTCCACTTCTATTGGGGCATCAGCATCTTGAACTTCACTTATGTACAACAACATATTTAAAAGTTCAGTACCTCTGTCTAAAGTTTTATCTTCAATATCTTCCCACTCACGGCTCTCAAAATAATCTTCATCATCATTATTCGATTCTAAATGATGCGCCATCATAATATCAAACGCATACTCCTGAATTGATTCGTGCGAAGGGTGTTTGGCAAAGTGACTATCAAAGTTTTTTAACTTAAATAAAAAGGTTTCGTTACTTTCAAAAACCGATGTAATTGCCGAAGCTAATTCTTGGTTTTGTTCGAAACTGTTAATTAAAGCATCAACTGCTTTTATTGCATTACTCATATATAAAATTTAGTATTTGTTAAGGGTGTTTTTGGTAATAGTTGCCACTACTTTGCCGTTTAATGTTTGGTTTAACACAGGGCTGTTTGCACTTTTTGATAAGTTGTTTTTTGCATCATACACCCAATTTGTTTTAGTGTTAAACAAACACAAATCAGCATTAGAACCTACTGCTATACTTACAGCGGTTTGTTTTAATATTTGTCGTGGGTTTTGAGTAAGTGCTTTGATAATTACCTCTGTATTTAATTGTTGGGGTTTGTGCATCAACAATAAACTTAATGCGGTTTGAAACATAATCATACCTTTTGATGCATATTCAAACTCTACGTTTTTATGTTCTACATCTTCAGGGCAATGGTCGGTTACAATACAATCAATTGTTCCATCAGCCAAGCCATCCCAAAGTGCTTTTTGATCAGCTTTTCCACGTAAAGGAGGGTTCAGTTTAAAGTTACTATCGAAATCTTGTAAGGCATCATCCGTAAAAATTAGATTGGCT
Organism: uncultured Chitinophaga sp.; assembly: GCA_964603255.1. Taxonomy (GTDB): domain Bacteria; phylum Bacteroidota; class Bacteroidia; order UKL13-3; family UKL13-3; genus UBA6183. Next base: position 33,665 of record CAZRVA010000015.1, on the reverse strand, counting down.
ACTGCCACATCACAAGTTACTGCCACACCTTGTTTCTTGGCCTTTTTTATAATCTCTACACTATTTTTGCTGCTTATGTGCGAAAAATGAACAGGAGCATTTGCGTATTTAGCCAACTCAATATCTCTGGTAATCATTATTTCTTCGGCCATATTAGGTATACCTTTCAAGCCTAAGTTTACGCTGTTGTTTCCTTCATGCATTTGTCCACCGGCACTAAGGTTGGTATCTTCAGCGTGTGTAATAATTAATCCGTTAAAAATTTTACTGTACATTAATGCGCGCATCATTACACCAGAGTGCATCATGCTTTTGTTGCCATCAGTAAAAGCAACAGCTCCTGCGGTATGCATATCGTACAACTCGTTCATTTCTTGTCCTTCACAATTTTTAGTTATTGCACCGTAAGGCAAAATATGAACCGGCAATGATTGTGCTTTGGCTTGTATAAACGCTAAATCTGCTTTGTGTTGTATTACAGGTAAAGTATTAGGTAAAGCCGTGATGTGGGTGTATCCACCTGCTGCTGCTGCTTTTGCTGCACTTGCCAAATCTTCTTTAAACTCAAATCCAGGCTCTCGTAACGCAGCACGCATATCCACCAACCCGGGGCTAAGCATAGCACCTTGCGCATCAAATGTTTTGGTTGATGTGGGTTGTGCGATAGTTTGTTTTGAATTTACGGGTTGAATAGCATCAATAACTCCGTTTACGATAAGTACATCACATTTTTTGCCGTGATAAGCGGATTGAAGGTCGCAGATTGTTGCGTTTGTAATGAGAAGCTTCATTAAAAGGCAAATATAAAAAGTTTTTCGGTTATTGGTGTATGATGTTTTTTAGTTAGCCTATACAAATAAAAAAGCACTTCAAAAATTGAAGTGCTTTTGGTGCTGCGAAAGAGACTCGAACTCTTACACCACTTAAGGCACCACCCCCTCAAGATGGCGTGTCTACCATTCCACCACCGCAGCGTTGTGTAATGTGGAGCAAATATATTAAAACCACTTTACCATGCAATGTTATATCGATAGTAATTATTTTCTGGTTCAAACTAATAACAAACGCCCCGAAAATTTCGAGGCGTTTGTTCAAAATCAATAAGGTTAATTACCAAATTTTAGCACGGTTGTTTTCATCTCGCCACATACCATCACCTTTTTTAACACCAAATGCATTATAAAACTGCGGCATGTTGCTTAACGGACCCAATACACGGAATTTAGCAGGAGAGTGTGGATCGGTTACTACCTGTTGGCGTAAAAACTCCGGACGAGCATGGCCTCTCCAAACCTGACCAAATCCAATAAAGAATCTCTGCTCAGGAGTGTATCCATCAATAGTAGTTTTAGGTTTACCTTCTAACGAGCGCATGTAAGCATCATACGAAACCGTTAAACCGGCCAAGTCAGCAATATTTTCGCCTAGTGTTAATTCTCCATTTACAAAAACACTATCAAGTACTTCAAATTTATTAAACTGCTCAACCAAAACTTTGGTGCGTTCGTCAAATAGCTTACGATCTTCAGCAGTCCACCAATCGTTTAAGTTTCCTTGTGCATCGTATTTGCTACCTTGGTCATCAAACCCGTGGCTAAACTCATGGCCAATTACAGCACCAATAGCACCGTAGTTTACCGCATCATCAGCTTTAGGGTCGAAGAAAGGAGGTTGCATAATGGCTGCAGGGAAAACAATTTCATTGTTAACTGGATTGTAGTATGCGTTTACGGTTTGCGGCAACATTTCCCACTCGTCTTTATCTACAGGTTTGCCAAGTTTACCCAAGTTGTATTTAAACCAAAACTCACTGCTGCTAAAGTAATTGGTGATGTAACTGTCTTCAGTAACTTTTAGTTGAGATAGGTCGGTCCATTTATCAGGATATCCTAATTTACGTGTAAATGAGTTTAACTTCTCTAACGCTTTTGTTTTGGTGGCAGCGCTCATCCAGTCTAATTTGTTAATGCGGTCTCTAAAACTCTCACGTAAGTTGTCTACCATTTCATTTACGCGTTTTTTGCTCTCAGGTGTAAAAGCTACTTTAACATACTCTTGTGCAACCAACTCTCCAATCATATTGTTAGCATGACCAATAACAGTTTTCCATCTTGGTTTTTGTTCTTTGGTTCCAGTAAGTTTTGTTCCATAAAATGCAAAATGTGCATTAACAGCTTTGCTGTGCAGGTAAGGAGCACTGGCATTAATTACTTTCCATTTTAAATAGGCTTTCCACAACTGTAAGTCGTTTTGCATGCTTTTATTTAGGTGAAAAAAGTAATCGGGCTGCATCACAATTAACTGTTTAATTTTTGCAGGATTCAATCCAATTCCCTCAAAGTAGTGTACCCAACCAATGTTCGAATATTTGTTGAACAACTCTTCCGTTTTAAGCGGGTTATATTGTTTCTCCATGTTTCTGCGCTCGGTTCTGCTCATGCAGTTTTGCGCCATTTCAGTTTCAAATTGTAATATATTTTTACCTATTGATGGCTCATCAACTCCTGTAGCCATTGTAAACATCTCATTAATGTAACTTACATAAGCAACTCTGATTTCATCACTTCTTTTATCCTTTTTTAGGTAATAGTCTTTGTCTGGTAAACCAAGTCCGCCTTGAGCAAGGTATGTGGTGTAAACACTGCTATTTTTTACATCTTGGCTTACATCAAAACCGAATGCTGCCGGTATACCTTTTATGTGCAGTTGTGCTATTTGCTCGGCAATCTGGTTAGGATTACTAATCATTTCAATTTGGTTTAGCAGCGGAGTAATTGCTCTAAAACCTTGTTTATCCAACTTAAGGGTATCCATGGCCACGCGGTAAAACATACCAACTTTAGCCTGTGCGCTCTCCGGATCTGCGGCTTTTGCTTTGGCAGCAGTTTCTAAAATCTGTTTTAATAACAAGTTATTTCTTTCTGCAACAATGTTAAAAGCGGTCCATCTTCCTTCCGATGCTGGAATTGGGTTGTTTTTTATCCAATTTCCATTAGAAAATTGGAAAAAATCTTTCTGAGGAGGCGTCTTTTTGTCGATGGCATTCACATCAACCCCCTTACTAACATTGTTGTAAATAAAAGCAGAAGTAGTTAGTGCTACAACTGCACCTGCAACTATTAGTTTATTCTTCATGTATAAAATATTTTCTTTTAATGTTTCAATAATAAACAATAGTGTGCAAAGTATAAAAGATGAGCACAAGGTTAATAAAAGCAGGAAGTACACCAATGAAAAAGCCTGCAGTATAAAGAACGACAACACTTGTGCCCAACCTTTTACAATGTCACGGAGCTACAATCACTTTGGCTCTGTATGTTTCTTTTTCTGTTTCAACCCACATTTGGTAAATACCTTGCTTTAATTCAGATAAATCAGTTGTCCATGTATTGCTATTAAATTCCGGCTTTATTTCAATCTGTTTATTATTGTTATCAACTAATGTAACCTTGGTTATTTTAATTCCTGCGGCAATGTTTAAATTTAAAACACCATCGGTTGGATTCGGATATATAAGGTGGTTTTGGGTTACTTCTTCTTTCAATCCCACTGGCTCAAGTTCAGGGAAATCTACTTCAATGGTGGTGTCTTTAATATCAGTGCAACCCTCGTTGTTGGCTACTTTTAGCGATATGGTGTATTTACCATTTCTGCTGAAACGCAAATTCATATTAGGCGTTTTGCATATGGTATCAAAACCCATAATCCAATGTTGGTAGGCAAAACTGTTTGCATGATGTACAGAGGTGCTTTTAAACTCCAAACTCAATGGGTCGGTTGGAACTTTTACTACATCAAAATTTGCTTCCGGTTTGTTTAAAATGGTAATGAAGTTTTGTTTGATTACCGTATCGCAAATGTTATTTTTTGTGATGTACAATTTAACGGAGTATACTCCAGTGTTACTGTAATAGTGAACAGGATTAATTTGGGTTGAAGTGCCTCCATCTCCAAAATCCCATTTAATTAAATCGGGGATGACTGCTTTGTTGTAAACAAAATAAACATTATTTGGTCCGCACGACACGATGTTTCTATTGGGCGAAAAATCGTGGTTAACCTGAGCGAAGGTTGCCCGACTCATCAACATAGTCAAGGCAATTAAAAATAGCGTTTTCATAGATTTGTATTTAGTGCTACAAACCTATGTTGCTTATTCAGTGCGCAACAGAAACATTACGCAAATGGATGTATTAATTTACACAGGGTAACCGCTTATCCTTCAAATTGGTGCAACTGAAGATAAGCGGATAAAAGTGGTGATAAACGAACCTTTCAATGTTAAAGGTTACATCTAATTATGATTTTTTAAGGAAACAGGTCTTTAGCACCATCATGGTTTTTTCAACCTTACCTTCAATTTCCTCATCGTTATCGGTTAAACGAATGTTTTTTACAACAGTTCCTCTTTTAAGTACGCTTGATGAACCTTTAACTTTTAAATCTTTAATTAAGTGAACAGTATCGCCTTCGTTTAATAATGTTCCATTGCTGTCTCTTACTTCCATGGTATTAAATTTTTTCGAATGTATAAAAAAACAAAGTGGGGTAGAAGCGTTATGACAAAAGTTATGATTTATAAAACGCAAAAACCGCTACTGCAAAATTGATTATTCACGGTAGCGGATTGCATAAGGGTTTAATTTAAACAGGCTAATTACAATTAATGGTTAAAGGGGATAATTGTTATTAACAAACTTAACTATACACAATACGAGTATGATTTGAATTTGTACTATTGAAAAAAAAAATTATTTTCACATCAGTGAATAAGCAAATCTGTATAAAACACATTAATGCGTTTAAGTCAGGTGATAACCAGTCACTTGGGTTTGTGTATGATGTTTATGCTGCAAAACTTTCGATGGTTGCTTACAAGTATTTACAGAATACTCAGGAGGCAAAAGATGTGGTGATGGATATTTTTGAAAAGCTTATTTACATGAGCGAGGAAAAAAGAAAGCTCACCGTACCCGAGACAGTTGACGGTTTTACCGGTTGGTTGGTTACTATTACCAAAAACTACACACTCGATCAACTTAAACATAAAAGTATTGTTGCCAGATACCAGGCCGAAAGTGCCAATATCGAACCATCAACCGTACCAGATGCCGATCGCATTTGGGATAAACAAACCGTTGATTTTGTGATAAATCAGCTTAAAGGAAGTGAAAAAGAAGTAGCAAGTTTACATTATTCTGGTTTTTCACATGATGAGATTGCCACAAAATTAAATGTTAGTTATAATACTGTTAGAAATCAGCTATTTTCAGCAAAAAAGAAAATTCGTAAGTACATTTCCTCCTCATTAATCGTATTATTACTAAACCTATTAAACTAAACTATGACGGAATTTAATTTTGAGGATATTGTTAAGGTTGCCAAAAAAGGTAACAACAAAGATTGGGAAGAAGTAAAATCTTATTTATCTGGGTACAATGGTACCTCTGAGGATATTTTGGGTATTAAGTTGTTTCTTCAAAACAATCAACACACAGATAGCCGTAAAGATTTTGTAAGGTTTATTACTGAAATTGAATCAGCCAAACCCCAAGAATTAAGAAGATTGAGGTTAATAAAAATGCCAAGTTGGGTTATGGTTGCTGCTGCATCTGTAATTTTGGTGGCAGGCTTAATCATAAACCACTACGTACATCGCGTTTCCATACACATGGTTGATGAGCCGCTTCCGGTTTACCTTTCAGATGATAACCTTCTTTTAAATAAAGGAATGGCTCAATATAAAAAAGGAGACTACTTAAGCGCTGCAGAAACTTTTGGACGCTTGCATTCTGATACGGCTTTATATTTTTCAGCTATTTGTTACGAACTAACCGAAAACTATTCGGAGAGTGTAAACAAGCTAAAGCAGGTTCCTGAAAACTCTGTGTTTTACACCAAGTCGCTTATTAGATTGGCCGCTGTTTACACAGAGTTAAATAATACCAACGAGGCAAAATCAATATTAAATAACTTAAAGCCGGAAGATGAAATAGATGCCCAACGCATCAAATCAATTAAAGTTAGGCTTAAGTAATAACCAAATCATAGTTCCTAATCCTACTACGATTAAAATTGGATACCAGATTTCAGTTCCCTTTTTCTGACTAATAAAGTTTTGGTCGGACCCGGTGTAAATAAACGACTGCCAAATTTTAGGGTTACCATATTCTTGCTTGATTTCTTTTTTTGCAAGATAGAGCGCCTCCGATGAACACATTCCGTTTGATAGGTTTTTGTAAAACAAATTCAATAACTGAGTGGTAACACTTTCTTCTACATTACGGAGCGCACACACTGTACCTGCGCCACCCGCAGAAAAGGTTGCTCTTGTAAAACCATCTATAATGCCGTTGTGTTGCATAACACCAACATTACTTTTACATGCTGCAAATACGGCTAAAGAATTTTCCGATTTAAGTTTTTCAAAATCTATATCATACAATACACTATCGTTTGTTTGCAAGGCTGTGTATATAATTGGTCGCTCCATGTTATCAAAACTTGCATGTGCATGTGCCGAAATTTGCAGGATTTTACTTTTTAGTAAAGCTTCTACTAACTCTTTTTTTGATGAGTAGTCGATAATGTGCGAGTTAAAATACCTTGAAATATTTTTATTGATAATTTTAGCCTCCGTAATCTCGGCAAGTTTGGTGTGCGTGTAATCTGGATTCCATATTGTAACTTTATCTATTATTACCTGTTTCTTTTTGTGCGTAACAAAATGAGTGAGCGAAGTGGCGTAACTAATATTTACATTATCAAAAACATAACTAAGGTTGCTGTAGTTGTTGCCATTTAAATTTTTTACCAGGCCTTCAAATAAAATTGGTTTACTAAAGTAGGCAGGCGGAATAATGACCAACTTGGTTATCTCGGTGCCTAGTTTATTCAGAACTGGTTCAAACAATAGCTTGTAACCTAGATGCGCTTTTGCTTTATATGTTTCAATATCATTTTGTTCAACACTATTAAAAATATCCTCTGGTAAGTTTCCCAACTCTTTTTTGGGGATTTTTAAAACCATATCAAATTGTTTCTTACTTTTAATTCCCTGAACCAAAAATGTAAGCGAATCGGTATTAAGTGAACCATAGCAGAAATAACTAACAAGTGCTTCATTCTCGTTTAAAAATCGCGCAACATATTCGGGTTGCGTAATAAGTTTACTTAAATAATCAGGCGTTTGGTTAAGTTCTTGTTTTCGCCCTTCATCAATACTAACCATTTGCGGCAAGGAAGCATACAAATGCTGATCAACACCAATTTGTGTAATGGGTTTGTGGCGCATAAGTTCAGCATATTTAAGTGCAAAACTGAGGTAGTTTTTGTTTTTTGTGTGTTCGTATAATTTAATGTATAAGTTGGTAATACGCTGTTCAACCGGAGGGTTTTCTCTGTTGTTATATCTGCGGTAGTAATAAAATCCTTCGTATTGTATTTTATAATTATCAAGCCAAAGGTTTTGTTTTGCCCATACCAAAGCGCGATTCAGATAATCAACACTTTGGGTTTGGTTAAATTTTACTTCGTAAGCTTTATCTAACAAATGATATACGGTGTTCGACAGATAAATGAGAATACCATATCCTGCATCGTTAATATCAGACAACATTGATTCTGCTTTTTGATAATACAAAAGTGCTTCGTCAATATTGTTAAATGAATGTATATAGCCCGAAATGGTTAAGTTGTGTGCCAGCTGTGGATGTTTGTTGTATTTGGTCTGTATAATTTTGTTTGATGTTTCAATCAGTTGTTTTGCATTAGAAAGAGCTACTTTGTTTTTGTTATTACTTTCGTATTCATCAAGCCATACCAGAGCAGCTAGTTGGTAAAGTTTTGATTTAAAAAAAATAAAATTGTCGGTAAGTTTATTGGCTAACCCTGTTGCTTGTTTAACGTTAGCAAGTCTTTCTTTAAGTAATGCAGGATTGCTGTTTTGATAGTCTTTTAATGACATCCCTAATTGAAGCAAAGCACTGCTTTGAACATAGATATCCGTGGTTTTGTTCGCTAGTATTAATGCTTGTTTTGCATGGTAAAGTGCTTGCTCGTTTTTTTTGTGGTACTTATAGTATTTTGATAATCCAATGTGGTAATGCGCATTGGTAATATCACTCATTTTTAGTTCTGCAATGGTGCTTAACGTATCAAGATATGATTTGCTAATTTCCTGCTCGTTTAATATTCCACATAGTTGTATGTGGTAAGAGTAATAGGTGAGTTTGTCAATAGAATTTTGGTTGTTGAGTAACCATTGTTTTGCAGTAGCCCATTTTCCCTCATTTAAATAGTTTACAAAAGTAACGGCACACAACTTAAACGATGAGCCTACTAACAGAAGCAAATACAACAAAGTTTTGTAAATGGGTTTAACCATAAGTTCGGGTGTTACACAGCGGACTCAAACTTAAAGCATAAAAGTGGTATTTAAAAGGTGTTATAGCAATGCGGTGTTACATCTAAAATATTTCATTTAATTTGCAGCAAAACAATCAATATGGATAATAACACTAATTCTATAAATGCTGATAAAGCCCCAGAACCGGTTGGTTTATACCCGCACGCAAAACGCGTTGGTAATTTACTTTTTTTATCGGGGGTTGGACCAAGAGAACGTGGTACTAAAAAAATACCAGGTGTAGACTTAAATGAAAAGGGTGAAATTGTTTCTTACGATATTGAAAAACAATGCCGCAGTGTTTTTAATAACATCAAACTAATTTTGGAAGCTAGTGGTAGTAATTGGAATAATATTGTTGATGTTACTGTTTTTTTAACCAACATGAAGGATGATTTTGCTACGTATAATAAATTGTGGGCTGAGTATTTTGCTGAGAATCCACCTTGCAGAACCACAATAGAAATTAATTGTTTGCCAACGCCAATTGCAATTGAGCTAAAGGTTATTGCAACTATTGATTGATTGTAGATTTTTTATAACTTGTAAACTTCTTTATTACCCAATACACTAATGAAATTACATACTGTTGATACCGGACTTTTTAAATTAGATGGTGGTGCCATGTTTGGTGTTGTTCCTAAATCTATCTGGAACAAACTTAATCCGGCTGATGAAAACAACATGATAAGTATGGCCATGCGCTGCTTATTAATTGAAGATGGAAATCAACTGATATTAATTGATAACGGAATTGGGAATAAACAAGACGAAAAATTCTTTTCGCATTACTACTTACATGGCGATGCCACGTTAGAAAAATCGCTTAACAAATTAGGGTTTTCATCAAACGATATTACCGATATGGTGCTTACCCATTTACACTTTGATCATTGTGGTGGAAGCATTAATTGGAATAATGACAGAACTGGATTTGAAGCCGCATTTAAAAATGCAAATTATTGGGCAGGCGAGGAGCAGTGGCACGAATCGCTTAAACCAAATGCACGCGAAAAAGCATCGTTTTTAAAAGATAACATTTTGCCTATTGAGCAAACTGGTCAACTTAATTTTATTAACGAAGCTACGGTAATCAACCCCAATATTACTTTTAAATTTACATACGGACATACCAATGGAATGGTGCATCCCATCATTAAATACAAAGGATACACCATTATGTATATGGCCGATTTGGTTCCAACTCAAGCACACTTGCCTATACCTTATGTAATGGGTTATGATGTTCGTCCGTTAAATGCCATGAGCGAAAAAGAAGCCGTTTTAAAAGAAGCTGCCGATAACAGTTACATTTTATTTTTTGAACACGATCCAACTGTAGAAGCCTGCACTGTAATGCACACCGAAAAAGGCGTGCGCAAACAAGACAACGTTATCATCAGTCAATTGTAAGCTTTTGGTAAGCTTATTTGGTTAGCGTAATATGTAAGGCAACAAGCAAGTTAATAGGGTAACAAAACCCAATTACTATGCTTCATTTACTAAACGCAACAAACAATTTAGATGAAGTTGTTTTTGCAAATCGCAACAAAGCTTACGGTGCTTATCAAATTCGTAAACAATACGATGCTACTGTAACTCGCTCGTTGTTTATCGTGTTATCTTCATTTGTAATTTTATTTTTTATTGGTTTGATGAGTAAGTCGCCCAAGCCAATTAAACTAACCACAACTGCCGATGATGTGGTAAAATGGACTGAAACAGTAATCGATATTCCTATTATCGATATTCCCGAGAACCAATTGCAGCAAGCCACTTCGGGTGGTTCTTCCAACAACGAATCATACGAAATTACTACCGATAAAAAAGTAGTTCAACAAGTAGTTTCTAATCCTGTTACTGCCTTTTCATCATCAAACCTAACCGGAAAAGTATTGGGAAATGGTTTTAATCCATTAAGCAGTTTACCCGGTAAAATCAACGCAACAGCTACACCCGGCACATCATCAATAACAGTAGTAGAGTTGATGCCCATGTTTAACAATGGCAATGGTGAGTTGAGTAGTTACTTGGAAAACAATATGGTTTACCCTGATAGGGCAAGAGCTGCACAAGTTACAGGCAAAGTTGTGGTGTCTTTTTTAGTTGATGCTAATGGTAAAGTATCAGATGTGGTGGTAGAGCAGGGGATTGGTTTTGGTTGCGATGAAGAAGCTGTTCGTGTAATTGAAAACATGCCACCTTGGAAACCTGCTATACAAAATGGCGCAGCTAAAGCCGTGCGTATGCGTTTGCCAATAGAGTTTAGGTTAAACTAAAACAACGAGTTTTTTCCGTATCCCGGAAAAGCACCAAAATGTTTGTAGGCTTTTTCAGTAACTTCTCTTCCACGAGGTGTGCGGGTCATAAAACCTTCTTGAATTAAGTATGGTTCGTACACCTCTTCAATGGTTCCACCTTCTTCGCCAATAGCAGTTGCAATGGT
>CAZRVA010000015.1:0-22712 GCA_964603255.1 uncultured Chitinophaga sp. | reverse complement strand
CGTGTAATAATTTTTTTCATCAACGCACGATCGTAATATTCTAAACGTGCATTGATACCAAAACGGGCACGAAGCGGAGATGTAAGTAACCCCGAACGTGTAGTAGCACCAATTAATGTAAACGGATTAATTTCTAACTGTATGCTTCGGGCATTTGGTCCCGAGTCAATCATAATATCAATACGATAATCTTCCATGGCAGAGTATAAAAACTCTTCCACTACCGGACTTAAACGATGAATTTCATCAATAAAAAGTACATCACCTTTTTCAAGGTTGGTAAGCAACCCGGCCAAATCACCTGGTTTTTCTAATACGGGGCCGGATGTGGTTTTAATATTACTACCCAATTCCTGGGCAATGATATACGATAAGGTAGTTTTTCCTAATCCGGGAGGGCCGTGTAGTAACACATGATCCAAGGCTTCTTCACGCTGAACTGCAGCTTGAACAAACACCCTTAAGTTTTCAAGTATTTTTTCCTGACCGGTAAAATCACTAAAAGTTTGAGGACGCAACACGCGTTCAAACTCCTTTTCGGGGCCTGTTAAATTTTCGTCTTCAGTATTTAAATTCGGATTACGCACCTTGCGAATATATTGCTTTTACTACTCTTTACTAAACAACCATTTTGCTATGATTTTATAGCTTGGTTTTTTGCCATACATTAAAATACCTATGCGGTAAATACGGCCGGCTATCCAAGTTGTAAAAATAAAGCCAATCACTAAACTAATCATAGATATAGTAACTTGCCATGTGGGAACATCAAAAGGTAAACGAACCATCATTACCACAGGCGAGGTAAATGGTATAACCGAAAGCCAAAAAGCCAAGGTGCCGTTTGGTTCTGATGTAATTGCACTTTGGGCAATAACCAATGCAAAAATTAACGGCATGGTAATAGGCAACATAAATTGTTGGGTATCGGTTTCGTTATCAACTGCAGAGCCAATGGCTGCGAATAAAGCACCATAAAACAGGTATCCGCCAATAAAATAAAACAAAAACATACCAATAAAATAAACAAAATTGAAGTTAATTAAAGCCTCCATAATCTCGCTAATCTCCCCATTAGAGCTTGCTTGTCCACCTTGCGCCAGTGCTTGTTGTGCATCTGCACCCATACCCATGTTGCTCATGATAGCACCTGAAACACCACTGCCAAATACACTAATCAATACAATCCAAATGGTAAACTGGGTAACACCAACCAATGCAATTCCAGTAATTTTACCCATCATCAATTCAAATGGTTTTACTGATGATATAATCACCTCAACAATTCGGTTCGATTTTTCTTCAATAACACCACGCATAATTTGCACGCCATACATAAAAATAAACATGTAAATCATAATAGCACCTATGTAGCCCAATACAGTACTTGCACCAACATTACCACTCTCTAAACCTTTTTCGGTTACTTTTATGGTATTAATATCTATGCTGGTTTTGTTGATGTTTTTCAGGGTTGATGCATCAATACCATTATTTTTAAGCAAGGTGTTTTTGACCTCGTTTTCCAATTGTTTCTCCAAATAAATAACGGTACTTAAACCAGCCTGATCTTTACTGTATAACGTTACTTTTTTTAAACTATCAGGCGATGTTTCTGGTATAACCAACAAGGCATAATAGTTTTCTTCATTTAAAAATTGTTGTTCCTTGTCGGGTTCCACGTAACCAAAAGTAAATTCAAGGTTTTCGGTATTACTAAGTTTTCCAACGTAGTTTCCACTTTTATCGCTAACGTATACACTTTTTTTAGAGGCACCAATGTCTTTATTGATGGCGAAATAAAATATCAAACCATAGAACAAAACAATAAGTAAGGGTGCAGCAAGTGTCATTACAATAAACGACTTTTTTCTAACACGTGTAACGAACTCTCGTTGGGTAACTAAAAATATTTTGTGGAGCATGTTTAATAAATTTCGTGTAAGCTAATAGAATGTAAACCTACATCAAAACAAGTATATATAAAAGGTTTTTTAAATAATTAAAAGGCATAAAAAAACCTTCCGTTTTACGGGAAGGTTTAGTTTGAAAATATTATTAAAGTTTATTTCTTTTCTTCTTTTTTGACAGGGTTTAGCGCTTGGCTTGCCTCCATACTGATTGACGATTTATCTACGCGTAAACGAGTTCCTTCGCTGTTTAAGATAAAAGTAGTTTCGTCCATCTTTTCAATTTTACCGTGCACACCACCAATGGTTACTACTTTATCGCCTTCACCTAATGCTTCTCTAAATTTTTTCTGAGCTTTCGTTTTTTTCATTTGAGGGTAAATCATGAAGAAGTAAAATACCACCATGATTAAAATTAATGGAAGAAAACTTCCAATTCCTCCGCCACCTTGTTGTGGGCCCATCATCAATAAAATGTTTGTCATTGTTATTTTTTGTTAATGTGTTTTTAAAATTTATTCTATTACCTCGCCACTAATGGTTAGTACGGTTTCTCTTACTTCGGTGTTACAAGTTAGGGTTACTGTTTTTTCAAACACTCCTACTTTCCCTTTGCTATCAAACTTTACTTTTACAAATCCTTCTTCACCTGGCTTTATGATGCCTTTCGGGTAATCAGGAACGGTGCAACCACAACTTGCAGTGGCGTTGGCAATCAATAAATCGCCATCACCAGTGTTTTTAAATTTAAAACTATACTCGGCATGATCACCTTCCTTAATCACCCCAAATAAGTGTTTACTTTCCTCGAAAGTAATGGCTGGTTTGCCCTGTGATGTTGCACTTTGTTCGTTTGCAGTGGCAGGTATATTAATTACGTTTGTAGGTAATTTATCAGTACTGCTGTTATTGCATGAAACCAATACAACAGATAAAAAAGCAGCGTTTAAAATAAGTTTTTTCATAGTGTTTTATTCTACTAAACCGCGTCCTAATTTATTAAGTTTATTACTTTGCTTCAACTCTTGATGAATTTTATCCAACACACCGTTTATAAATCCGTGGCTATTTGGTGTTGAGTATAATTTAGCAAGTTCTAAATACTCGTTAATACTCACCTTAACCGGTATGTAAGGGAAGTGAAGTATTTCGCATAAAGCCATACGCATCAATAATAAATCAACCATAGCTAAACGCTCTGCATCCCAGTTTTTAGTTTTACCGCTTATAAGCTCGGTTAATTCCTCTTGATAGTTAACAGTACGTTTAAACAGCTCTTTTAAAAATGCTTCATCATCTTCATTGTCTAACTCTTCGGCAAATACATTGCCAACGCTGTTTTCTTTTAACCCCGATATTGTTTTAAGTAATTGCGCATAAACCATGGTTTGGTCGTCTTCCCAATTCATAAAACGTTCTTCTACGTAGTTTTCAAAAGCATCACTTTCGGCTACAAAGGTTTCAAACAACTCTAATAAAATACTTTTATCTTCAAAAAATGTGTGTTCACTTTTGGTGGCATATTTGGCAAAAGCCTCGTTTTTTTTGATGATTACCATTAGTTGTTTAAACAAATCTTTGTTATTAGTCCAATGGCATTTGTGCAGCTTAATTTGCTCGGTTAAATATTGGTTTTCTTCCAATAACATAATGGCTTTGTTGTTGTACAAAGCTTCTAACGGAGTAATTAATGATTGAACGGGAATGTATTTAGCTTTTTGCGTTTCTAACTCAAGCGATACAAAATGACGGAAAGCAGCAGGTAAGGCCAACAAAAACACGTACAACTCGTAAGTTTTTTCTAAACTTTTGCTTAAGTTTTTTTCGTGTAAACTGCGGCTGGCTTGCTCATCCTGGTAGTAGGCATATAATGCCTGAAATACCTTAATACGCAAAAATCTTCTGTTAAACATTTAAAGAACCTTGTAATAATGTGGTGCAAAAATAAAAAAGAATGTCGGGTTACAAAATATAACCCGACATTCCTTTAAAAATTATTATTACTTGTTATGTACTAGTAGGTAGAACCTACGTGTAGCATATCGTTTATACGTTTTTCTGCCAACTCCATAGCTGCTTTTTGCGTGTGGATGTTATTAGCAGACGCCATTTTAAAAATATCGCTGGTAACATTAAAAATGTGCTCCGTGTTACGGAAAGCAGTTTCTCTGTTATAACCAATATGCTCTTGGTAAACGTTTATTAAACCACCTGCGTTAATTAAAAAGTCTGGTGCATATGCAATACCTTTTTCTACTAACATAGGTCCGTGTACGTTTTCGTCTGCTAACTGGTTGTTTGCAGCACCTGCAACAACTTTAGCTTTTAATTTACCAATGTTTTCGGTGTTTAATATTGCACCTAAAGCGCAAGGAGCAAACACATCAACATCTAAACCATAAATTTCGTCACCTTTAACAACTGTTGCACCAAATTCTTTGCTGTATTTAGCCAACATTTCTTCGTTAATATCAGTAATGAAAAGTTTTGCGCCTTCTTTATGTAAATGTTCTAATAAATGGCCTCCAACTTTACCAATACCCTGAACAGCAACTTTTTTGCCGTTTAAGCTTTCGTTACCAAATGCATGCTTAACAGCAGCTTTCATACCCATGTAAACACCGTAAGCAGTAACCGGACTAGGATCTCCTCCTCCGCCCATGCTTTCAGGTAAACCTACTACGTGGTCGGTTTCCATATTTACATATTCCATATCGCGGGTAGTTGTGTTTACGTCCTCAGCAGTAATATATTTACCGTTTAAGTTCTCAACAAAACGACCGAATTTGCGCATTAACGCTTCTGTTTTAATGGTTTTTGCATCACCAATAATAACTGCTTTAGCACCTCCTAAGTTTAAACCACTAATAGCTGCTTTGTATGTCATACCGCGCGATAAGCGCAATACGTCATTAATGGCTTCAGCATCACTTGCGTAATTCCAAACACGTGTGCCACCCAAACCAGGGCCTAATACCGTGTTGTGAATTGCGATAATTGCTTTTAAGCCGGTATGTTTATCCTGGCAAAAAACCAATTTCTCGTGGTTATGTGCTTGTAATTGTGAAAAAATGTCGATTTGGGCTGCTTCAGCCATTTGGGTTGTTGACATAATTTTTGGCTTTATTATTTAGTTAAAAAGAGGTGCAAAAGTAATCCAAAATTTCTTTTTTCATAATTTACCCGCTAACACACTGAAGTTTAATAGGTATTAAACGTTTTGTGCATATTTAAAGACTGCTTTTGTGGCACTTTTTTGTTGTTTTGTTGGTTAAATAGCAAAATGAAATCGCTTAAACACTTAAATAAATACTTTTATAAATACCGGTATCGCCTTGTTGTTGGGATGCTGTTTGTTATTATATCAAACTTGTTTTCTGCAATTCCGGCCAAAGCTGTTGGGCTTGCTATCGATTTGTTGATTGACAACCTAGCCACGTACAACTTTTTTAAATTAACGTCATTAAAAGCTGATGTGATAGCTAATATCTCTGAGGTTGTTTTAATATTTTCGGCATTGGTTATTGTATTCGCTTTAATACGCGGCTTTTTTATGTTTTTAATGCGCCAAAGCATCATTGTAATGAGTCGTTTAATTGAGTTTGATTTAAAAAACGAGGTGTTTACACACTACTTAAAATTATCACCATCGTTTTATCGAAAAAATAATACGGGCGATTTAATGGCTAGAATCAGCGAGGATGTCAGCAGGGTAAGGATGTATATTGGTCCTGCTGTGATGTATTTTACCAACCTTACTGCCACGTTTTTAGTGGTTATTCCTATAATGTTTGCCGTGCATGCCAAACTTGCCTTGTTTGTGTTATTACCATTGCCGATTCTATCCTACGCCATCTTTAAAATAAATAATACCATCAATAAACGTAGTGATGCTATCCAAAGCCAGCTTTCGGTGATTACCAGTTTTGCCCAAGAAACTTACAGCGGTATTAGGGTAATAAAAGCATTTGGTGCTGAAGCAAATTTTAGGGCAGATTTTGAACGCGAATCAAACGAATACAAAAAACGTAGCATGGATTTGGCCAAAGTAGATGCCACATTTTTCCCGTTAATGTTGTTTTTAACTGGATTAAGTACTTTAATAACGGTGTTTTTAGGGGGTATTTTTGTGTTAAGGGGTGAAATTACTTTGGGTAACATCACCGAGTTTGTAATATACGTAAACTTGCTTACTTGGCCGGTTGCTTCTTTGGGTTGGACATCTTCTTTGGTGCAACGCGCAGCGGCTTCTCAAGAACGATTAAATGAGTTCTTGCACACAGCGCCTGAAATTATAAATCCATCAACCCAACCTTTTATTTTTAACAATAACATTGAGTTTAAACAGGTAAGTTTTAGGTATGAGGGAAAAACAGAATTTGCCCTTAAAAATATTAATATTAATCTTCAAAAAGGTAAAACACTTGCCATACTTGGCACAACGGGCAGTGGTAAGAGCACATTGGTTCAACTATTACTCAGAGTTATGGATGCCACTGATGGCGAAATTTTGATTGATGGTAAAAACTTAACATCGATAAATTTGCACGATTATAAAAAGCATATTGGTTACGCGCCACAAGATGTTTTTTTGTTTAGTGATACCATTGCCAACAACATTTCATTTGGGGTTGAGTTTGGTGATACCGATTTGACAGAAAAAGTAAACACCGCAGCACAACAGGCGGCTTTGCTATCAAGTATACAAGAATTTCCTGATGGAATGAAAACCATGATAGGAGAGAGGGGTGTGACACTTTCGGGCGGCCAAAAGCAGCGGGTTTCCATTGCAAGGGCGCTTATCAAAAATCCTGATATTTTATTGTTTGATGATTGCTTATCTGCTGTTGATACCAAAACCGAAGCTGAAATATTATCAAACCTAAAACAGATTATGAAAGGCAAAACGGCCATAATTATTAGCCATAGGGTTTCTTCGGTAAAAGATGCAGATCATATTTTGGTATTGGATAATGGGGTGATTGAGGAAGAAGGTACACATCAACAATTAATGGAATTAAATAAACGTTACTACGAGCTTTATACCAGCCAAATGTTGGAAGATTTAGCTAAAAATTAAAATGTAATTTATTGGTAGTGTTCTTGTTTTGTAGTTGTTAATAAATAATTTTGAAATGTAGAAGTCAACTTTTAATTTGGCGCATCAATTAATCAAGAAACACACATAAAATAAGAAAACTGCATTACCAATGGAGGATTTTAGAAAAGGCGATCAGCAAGAGATTTTCTCAAAGAAAATCAGGGCAGGAAAAAGAACTTACTTCTTTGATGTAAAGTCAACAAAGGGTAACGACTACTTCATTACAATTACCGAAAGTAAAAAACGTTTTGATGACGGTAGTTTTGTTAAGCACAAAATTTTCTTGTACAAAGAAGACTTTAACAAATTTATGGAAGCATTAAACGAAACGGTTAACCACGTAAAAACAGAGTTAATGCCAGAGTATAACTTTGATGAGTTTAACCGCGATAATTACGAAAGAACTGAGTTTGGTGACGAAAACTAAAAATAACTTGTAATATCAAATCAAAACCTATTTTTGTAACAACTTTAAATAAATTAATATGAAAAAAGTAATCAAAACCATGATGATGCTATTTGTGGCATCAACGTTTGTTTTAACTTCTTGTACAGATGATACAGAAGTGAAAGACGTAGAATTAACCATGATTCCTGCTGCAACCTCAGGAACTCACTTTGTATCTGACACACTTAGCATTACATTAAACGCTAAAGGTAACGCAGATAACAAATTAAAATCAATCAAAATTACTAAGGCAATTGCTGGCCAAGCAGGTGTTATTACCATGTACGAAAATACCAAGTTAAGTGGAACTGATTTTATCTACAACTTAAAAGACACTTTTGAGTCAGGTGAAGTTGGTATCAACACCATTACTATTACTTTAACAGGTGAAAAAGGAAACGCTCAAACCAAAACTTACACTGCAACTGTTAATGCCATTGGTTTACTTGAGTCAACTGGAGGTAGCCCTATTACCTTGTTTCATCAAAACCAATTGGATAACCAACATTTTGCAAATTTGAAAACTTTCCAATCATATACTGATGAGCAAGTTGTTGCAAACTCAAATGAAATATTCAAAAACAGTGTTGACATCGCGTTTTTCCACGGAGCAACTAACAAATACAGTTTAAGTAGTTTAGATGACAAAGCTTACATGCAAACATTGTATACAAGATTCTCTTCGTTCTGGACTTCTGCTGATAACAAACGTGTGACTGGTTTATACAAAGCAACAGGTCAAGTTAACTATGCAACAATTGAAGCAAGTGGATCTGATAAAGATTTATTGTTATTCGCTGCAGGCAAAACTTATTCGAGCACAGTTAATGATCTTAAAGCTGGTGATTTGATATTGTTCAGAACCAATGAAGGTAAATTAGGTTTGTTAAAAATTGCCTCTGTTGACGGTTCAACCTCTACAGATATCAGAATGAGTTTTGACGGTTTAGTTCAAAAATAATCTTCATTCATAAAATAAAACAAAAGCCGCTCCGAACTTTCGGAGCGGCTTTTGTTTTTTACTGAACTTACCCCATGTCAAGTATTAGTGGTAAATGCAATTATTGTATCAAAATTCACTTTCAAATTTGCTATTCAATATTTTATTTTGAATTTGGATTTATATTCACGCCATGAAAAAAATTGCGATTTTTACTTCAGGAGGTGACTCTCCAGGCATGAATGCATGTATTAGAGCAGCGGTCAGAACCGCGATGTATAACAATGTAGAGGTAGTTGGTATTGAACGTGGTTTTTCGGGCATGATAAATAACGAGTTTATTCCGCTTAATGCCCGCTCGGTTAGTAATATTGTTCAACGTGGCGGTACTATTCTTAAAACTGCCCGTAGTAAAGAGTTTATGACCAAAGAAGGTCGCGAACAAGCCCATACAAATTTAGTTGCCAATGGGGTTGAAGGGTTAATATGTATTGGTGGTAATGGTTCGTTTACCGGTGCTAAAACTTTATATGAAGAATTTGGTATACCGTGCATGGGAGCTCCAGGAACCATTGATAATGATTTATATGGAACCGATTTTACTATTGGTTTTGATACTGCGGTAAACACTGCTGTTGAAGCAATAGATAAAATTCGTGATACAGCCGACTCTCACGATCGTGTATTTTTTATTGAAGTAATGGGTCGTCATGCCGGATACATAGCACTTGCAGCTGGTATAGCCGGTGGTGCAGAAAGTATCTTAATTCCTGAATCGGCTGAGGATTGGCATAAAATGATTGATTTGTTTACGGGTGATAAAAGAAGTAAAAAAGCTTTTACCATAGTTGTGGTTGCCGAAGGCGAAGAACATGGGGGGGCTATGCAAATTGTAGAACACCTTAAATCTGTTCAGCCGGGGTTTGATGCACGTGTAACCATTCTTGGTCATATTCAACGGGGAGGTTCTCCATCTGCCTACGATAGGGTTTTGGCTTCTCGATTGGGTAATGCTGCAGTAGAGGCTTTGTTGCGTGGTGAAACCAACAAGATGGCAGGTTTACGCAATAATATGGTTGTTTTAACTCCATTTGATGAGGCAATAAATAAGGTTAAACACCTCAATCCTGATTTGTTACGTTTGGTTGATGTGTTTAACTGCTAGTGTTTTTGGTTCAGTAAAAGAATAATCGGGGTTTATTTTATAACCTCGCACATTTACTTAATTTTGCTACCCATATATGGAAGAAAAAGTATTCATCATCGATTTTGGTTCTCAATACACCCAACTTATCGCTCGCAGACTTCGTGAATTAAACGTTTACTCAGAAATTTATCCTTGCACACACATGCCTCAGTTTGATGAGGATGTTAAAGCAGTTATTCTATCAGGTAGTCCTTATTCGGTAAATGATGGTCTTTTACCTGCAATCGACCTGAGTGAGATTCGTGGTAAATATCCTTTGTTAGGTGTTTGTTACGGAGCGCAATATTTGGCGCAAAGCAACGGTGGTAAAGTAACTCCGTCTAAAATTCGTGAGTATGGCAGAGCGCATTTAAGCGAGGTAAACGATGATAAACTTTTCAAAAATATTAATGTAGGTTCTCAAGTTTGGATGAGTCATGGAGATACCATTACCGAAATTCCTCAAAACTTTAAAATAATTGCAAGCACACACGATGTAAAAGTGGCTGCTTTTAAAATAGAAGGAGAACCAACTTATGCCATTCAGTTTCACCCTGAGGTAACACATAGTATTGATGGTAAAACGTTGTTAGAAAACTTTATAAAAGATGTAGCTGGATTAAGTCAAAACTGGACTCCTACTCACTTTATAGAAAGTACAACTGCAGATCTTAAAAATAAGTTAGGTGATGATAAAGTAATCTTGGGTTTATCAGGTGGGGTTGATTCATCAGTAGCTGCAGTTCTATTGCACAATGCCATTGGCAAAAACTTAACCGGTATTTTTATTGATAACGGTTTGTTGCGCAAAGATGAATTTAACCAAGTACTCGAAGCCTACAAAGGAATGGGCCTTAATGTAATTGGGGTTGATGCACGTGAAAAGTTTTTAAGTCAACTTAAAGGTGTTACCGATCCTGAAGCTAAACGTAAAGTTATTGGTCGTGTATTCATCGAAGTATTTGATGAAGAAGCGCACAAAATCCAAGACGTAAAATGGCTTGCTCAAGGCACTATCTACCCCGATGTAATCGAATCAGTAAGTGTTAAAGGTCCATCTGCAACCATTAAATCACACCACAACGTTGGTGGTTTACCTGATAAAATGAAGCTTAAAATTGTAGAACCATTACGTATGTTGTTTAAAGACGAAGTACGTTTGGTTGGTGCTGCTTTAGGTATTAGCGATGTGATTTTAGGTCGTCATCCTTTCCCGGGTCCTGGTTTAGCCATTCGTATTTTGGGCGAAATCACCCAAGAAAAAGTAGATATTTTACAAGAAGCCGATGCCATTTTTATAAATGAGTTAAAAGCACAAGGTTTATACAACCAAGTTTGGCAAGCTGGTGCAATTTTTCTTCCAGTACAAAGTGTTGGTGTAATGGGTGATGAGCGCACTTACCAGCATGTAATTTGTTTACGCGCTGTAACCAGTGTTGATGGTATGACAGCAGATTGGAGCCATTTACCATATCAGTTTTTAGCCGATGTATCCAACAAAATAATTAACAGGGTAAAAGGCATTAACCGTGTTGTTTACGATATTAGTTCTAAACCTCCTGCAACTATTGAGTGGGAATAAAATACAACAAAAGCCTCTTTTTTAAGGGGCTTTTTTATTGGGGTGAACTGTATGATAAAAATCTTTTTGTTTTGGCAATCCTTTTGCTGTTTGTAACGTTAAACTTAAACTATGATAAGCGTAAATGTAGGTGGTGTTCCCGAACACTTTAATTTGGCCTGGCACTTAGCTATAGAGTCGGGTATGTTTACCAAAAAAGGTATTAAAATAAATTGGGTTGATGTTCCGGGTGGTACAGGAGCAATGTGTAAATCATTAAGAAACGATGAACTTGATATTGCCATCGCACTTACCGAAGGTGTAGTGAGTGATATTATGCAAGGTAACCCGAGTAAAATTGTTCAGTTTTATGTAAACTCACCATTACGTTGGGGCATTTTTGTAAACTCACAATCTCACATCAATTCAATTGACCAAATGCAAGGTCATAAATATGCAATCAGCAGATACAAATCAGGTTCGCATTTAATGGCCTATGTAAACGCAAGCAATAACAATTTAACCATTAATGATGAAACCGATTTTGAATTGGTTGGGAACTTAGATGGTGCTCGAAAAGCTTTAGCTGAAGATACCGCTCAATTGTTTATGTGGGAAAAGTTTACAACCAAACCTTTCGTTGACAATGGTGAGTTTAAAATGATAGGGGAGTGCAGTACACCATGGCCATGTTTTGTGGTAGCAGCAACAGATAAGTTTATTGCGGAACACCAACAAGTGTTAAACGAAATTTTAAGCATCATTAACCTCAGCTGTTTGATATTGAAGAATAACAGTGAAGCACCCGCTTTAATTGCAAAACGTTATGGCATTAAAGAAAATGATGCCATGCTTTGGTTTAAAGAGTTGGAGTATGCCTATCAACCCGAAATGAACGAGCAACATTGGAATAATATTATAGAAAAACTGATGCAGTTCGGAATCATATCACGCAAGCCTGAGTTAGGTGAAATTTGTTACGACAAAAATATAGAGTTGGTTAAAGAATAACATCAGCAATTGAACTCAAATAAAAAAGCCATCCTGATAATTTCGGGATGGCTTTTCTGTTTGTTATTTTTGTGAATTATTGTACTAAAGTCATTTCATTAATAATGTTCGGTGCTTGACCAAACTTCTCAACTAACCATAATACGTATCTAATATCAACACTAATGGTGCGTTTGTTTTTTGGGTCAAAGTGAATGTTACCACTCATGGCTTCCCAATTACCATCAAACGCTAAACCAATAATTCTACCTTCACCATCAATTACAGGGCTACCACTATTACCACCGGTAATATCATTATCACTTAAAAATGCCACAGGTAGTTTACCATTTTTCATGGCATATCTTCCGTAGTCTTTTTTCTGGTGTAATTCTTTTAACCTGTCTGGTATTGCAAACTCTGGGTTGTCGCTATATTTTTTATTTTTTTCAATCACACCATCTAAATCTGTAAACAATGGATACTTACCATACGATTTAACACTTCCGTATGTTAAGCGCAAAGATGAATTTGCATCCGGGTAAAATTCTTTACCAGCGTTCATCTCCATCAAACCTTTAATGTAAGTACGTCCATGTGCTAATATAGTCTCGTTGAATAAATCTACTTTAGCTTTAAATGCGGTGTTATAATGTTTACGGAAGGCATCAAAATGTTTGAATGCAACATCATTTTTCAATAAGCCTAAACGAGGGTTGTTAATGAAACCTTTGGTCATTTCGGCATTTGCAAAAATACTGTTTTCAAATACGTAATCAGTATATGCTTTAATCGCTTCGCGAGGTGTAGCACCATATTTCAAAATAACCTCAGCAAAGTATGGTACGTGTTGGTCTTTTGGAATATTGTTGTAGTAAAGAACCAATAAACTATCAAATAATCTTTTGTCAGCGCTAACAATTAACTGATCATATGGTAAGTCGTTAACTGCATCGATTAATTGCTTTTTCATGCTCGGTAATTTTGCTGTATCGTTTTTAGCAACTACATCTTCTAAAGCGGCAGCAAATTGTGCATACTTTATAACTGTTGGAGCATAAATACCCTCACGCAAGAAAGTTGTTTGTAAACTATATGGCTTGTAATCGGCAAAAGTTTTTTCTACTTCGGCCAATAAGTTTTTATACTCAGCTTTATCTTTAGCCCAAGCAGCAAATGCTTTTTCTTCTTTTACTTTTTGCTCAAATACTTTGTTGTTTTTCAATTGCTCTGCTTCACCTCTAAAGTATTTCCAGTAATTAGAAACACTTGCAAAATCACCTGATAATTTTAAACGGATATCAGTGTCTTTTTTCATCACCTCTCTCCAAGCATTTAATCTAACATCACGTAATGCAACAATTGCAGGATCAACTAAATCAGTTGCTATTTGTACACCTTGGCTAAACTCATAACGGTTGGTTCTGCCAGGAAAACCCATAATCATAGAGTAATCACCACTGTTTATACCTTTTAAGTTAATTGGTAAATGGTGTTTTGCTTTTAATGGAACATTCTCTGGTGAATATTTAGCCGGTTTACCATCTTTTCCCATGTAAACACGGAACATACTAAAATCACCGGTATGTCTTGGCCACATCCAGTTGTCGGTTTCTCCACCAAATTTACCAATGTTTTGAGGTGGTGTTCCAACTAAACGGATATCAGTAAAACGCTCGAACGTAAATACATAATAAGCGTTACCTTTAAACATTTCTCTGCATTGCGCTTCGTAGTGTGTTCCTTTAGTAACACGCTCAACGATTGTCTTGTATACAGTTGGTAATTTCGCAGTGCGTTCTTTTTCGTTCAATCCTTTAACAGCCTCTAAAACTTCTGATGTAATATCATCTACCTTCACAACAAAGGCTACCGTTAAACCAGCAACCGGTCTTTCTTCTTGGTAATTTTTAGCCCAAAAACCGTTATCCAAAATATTATCTGCACTAGTACTTAGGTTACTAATATAGTCGTAACCGCAGTGGTGATTGGTTAATACTAAACCATTTGGCGAAATAATTTCACCGGTACATCCTCCACCAAACCAAACAATAGCATCCTTTAAACTGCTTTTGTTAATGTCGTAAAGTTGATCAGCGGTTAATTTTAACCCTTTCTTTTTCATTGCTTCTGTGGTTTGGCTCTTAAGTAACCATGGCAACCACATACCTTCATCGGCTTTAACATTTGCTGCCAACAGCGCAAATGATAGCATACCAATTAAGAATTTTTTCATGTTTGTGAAATAATATTGATTTGTGAATTGGCGAAAGTAAGACAAAAACCTACAAACCGAAACATATTTTGACGAACGGAACAAGTATCATAAATTTTGATTATTTTGTGTCGAATTGAACTAATTGATAAAAATTAGATTAGTTTGATGTAAAATTAACTTTTAGTTAACATTGGCTGATGTACCTGAAACTACATTTGCCGCAACGAAAATTAATAACAATAACATGTTCGGTTTAGACCCAACCTACACAGCCCTCCTTATTTTTTGCTTACTATTAGCATGCGCTTTTGAGTTCATCAATGGATTTCATGATACTGCAAATGCAGTGGCCACCGTAATTTATACCAATAGCTTAAAGCCATGGGTAGCGGTAATCTGGAGTGGTATTTGGAATGGTATTGGTGTTTTTGCCGGTGGTATTACTGTTGCTATGGGTATCAGTAACTTATTACCAGTTGAGGTTTTAACAGATCCAGACTTAGCACACAATGTGGCTCTGATTCTTGCACTGTTGCTAACTGCTATTATCTGGAATTTAGGTACTTGGTACTATGGTATTCCTTGCAGTAGTTCTCATACCTTAGTTGGTTCAATTTTAGGTGTTGGTTTGGCTTTTGGTTTGATTGCTGAGGAGCCAAGTATGAAATACGTAAACTGGAGCAAAGCAGGTGACATTGGATTATCTCTCGTATTATCTCCACTTGCTGGTTTTAGTTTGGCCATTATTTTAATGTACCTATTAAAGCAGTTCATTAAAAACAAAGCAATTTTTAAAGAGCCTGATACAAACTTGCCACCTCCATTTTGGATTCGTGCTATTTTATTGTTGACTTGTACAGGTGTTAGTTTTAGCCACGGTAGTAATGACGGTCAAAAAGGTGTAGGTTTAATCATGTTAATTATGATTGCAGTGGTCCCTAGTTATTTTGCTATCGATCACAGCAAAGACATAATGGAATACCGCAATAGTATTGCCCAAGTACAAGCTACTTATGCTAAAGTAGATGTTGCATCACTAAGCAAAGCAGATAGTTTTGAGTTTGCTAAAATTAACAGTTTGATTTCAGACCTAAACACTAAAATGGGAGATAAAACTGAATTTGCTCAATTTAGCGGGCCTGACCAAATAGCTATTAGAAAAGACATTATCGTAATTGGTAAATCAACCAAAAAACTTTTGGAAAGCGAAGATTTTACCATTAGTGCAAAAGATAAAAAGGTACTTAAAAAGCAAGTTGGCGAAATGAAATCAATAACAGAATACGCACCAATGTGGGTTATTGTTATGATTGCATTATCTTTAGGGCTTGGTACAATGGTGGGTTGGAAGCGTATCGTAAAAACAATTGGTGAAAAAATTGGTAAGCAACATCTAACATACGCGCAAGGTGCAAGCAGCGAAATGGTTGCTGCAAGTACTATCGGTTTAAGTACTTGGTTAGGTTTACCGGTAAGTACTACACAAGTTTTATCAAGTGGTATTGCAGGTAGTATGGTTGCAAGTAAGGGTATCAAAAACTTACAAGGTAAAACCATCAAAAATATTTTTATTGCATGGGCACTTACACTACCTGTTACAGTAGTTTTAGCAGGAGGTTTGTTCTTAATATTTAGAGCAATTTTCTAAAACAAAACATTCATACAGAACAAAAAAGCGGCCTAGGCGCTTTTTTGTTTTAGTTAGAAATCCTTGTCCAGTTATCAGTTCTTCCAACCAACGAAATGCCAACATAACCTCTAACTGTTAGTGTATTGGCACTTGTTAACTCGGCTTTACAGCTATATGTTCTTCCATTTTCGGGATCATAAATAACACCATTTTCCCAAAGATTTTCGCCTTTGTATTCAAAACCTAAAACAATTCTCAATCCTAAAATTGGGTTATTTCTTTTGTTTATATCTGGATTATTTTGATCAAGTTTAGGTTTGCCATTCTCATGGGTTGGATTTTTTAGCCAGACAACATGACCATAATATGTTGTTCCAGATTTTTTTATTTGTACATGCGCTTTTCCCGAGCCGGTTTGCCAAACTCCAATAATTGCATCTGCATTATTTTGGGTGTTAGTTGATGCAACTAGTGCGCAAAAGATCAGGAAAATTAAAGCGGTATTTTTTTTCATTACTCTGGTAAAGTAAAGTTGTACTACGATAATAATAAAAATGAAGCGAGAAAAAAATCAGGTTATTTTTACCTATAAACAAATGTATCTTCGCTGCCATGATAAAATTACCGCAGTTTAAAGATATCATTATTCATGAAGACGATCATTTCATTTTTGTAAATAAACCAGCCCACTTGTCTTCATTAGATGAGCGAAGTGGGGGAGCGGCCAACTTACTTCAAATGGCAAGAAAATATTTTGCCGAATCTCAACTTTGCCACAGGTTAGATAAAGAAACATCGGGTGTTTTGTTAATTGCAAAATCAAACGAGGCATATAAACAAATGGCTGCTATGTTCGAAAACCGTGAGGTTGAAAAAACTTACCACGCGGTTGTGCAAGGTTATTTGCAGGTTGATCAAAAAAGTATCCTTCTTCCTTTATCAGTTACTGCAAAAGGTTTAGCCAAAGTAGATATGAAGGATGGCAAAAAAGCCGAAACTGTTATTTCAACTCTGCAGCTGTTTAATAACCATACTTTATTGGCATGTAATCCAATCTCTGGACGATTACATCAAATACGTGTGCATTTGGCATCACAAAACTTTCCAATTGTTAGTGATGAAACCTACGGTGGTAAGAAACCATTTTTGAGTAAATTTAAACGTGGCTTTAAAACAAGTAAGTGGGAAAATGAGCAACCAATGATGCAGCGTGTTGCACTTCATGCCTATCAATTAAAGTTTGATGCATTCGAAAAACACTATGAGGTTGTAGCTCCTTATCCTAAAGATTTTGATGTGTTTTTAAAACTGTTGCAAAAACACGATGCAGATAAACCCAATCAATACTAATTAAATCCACAACTGGTGCAGTTGTAATACTTGTGGTAAAACTGGAGTGATTCCGTCATTATTAATTACAAAATCAGCAGCCTTTACTTTTATCTCATTTGGGTACTGATTTTTTATTCTGCTTTTTATTTCCGCTTCAGTTTTTTGGTCTCTGATGGACGCCCTGTTTAACCTAGTTTCTAATGGAGCATCAACTGTTATGATGGCATCCAAATCTTTGTAGGATCTACTTTCAAACAACAAAGCTGCCTCTTTTAAAACATAAGGAAAAGTTTGAGCCTTGTACCATTCATCAAAATCACTAAAAACTACCGGATGCACGATGGCATTAAGTTGCTCAAGTAAAGATTTGTTTTTAAAAACCTGCTGAGCAATTAAAGTTCGGTTTAATATCCCATTTATGTATGCCTCTGTTCCAAACAAATCAACAACCTTTTTTACTATTTTAGAGTTGTTGTTCATCAACCATTTGGCCCTATCATCTGCGTTATAAGTAGGGGCACCAAGTTTTTCAAAAATACCTGATACAAGCGTTTTTCCGCTACCAATACCACCTGTGATACCTATTTTTAATGGTTTATGCATAAAGGTTATTCAATACCCTTTTCAATAAAGTCGGCAACTTGCTCAACACTTAATCGTTTGGCAACAATCTCTTTTTTCTCGTTTAGTAAATAAATAACGGGAGTACTGTATATGTCGTACAACTTACGGAACTTGGTATTGTTGTACAAGTCACTTACGTTAATCCATTTCAATTTATTATCTGCAACATATTTCTTCCACTCCTCAGCCACGTTGGTTAAACTCACAGCGTATACTTCAAATTTTTTGATAGATGCAGTCTTATCGCTATTTAACTTTTCGTATAATTCTTTTAATCTCGGAATCTCCTCCTTACATCTTCCACAGTTAGCATCCCAATATAAAATCATGGTATATTTGGCATTAATTTTATGCAATTCGCGCATCACAAAACCAGTATCAGGCATAATAAGGTTAGGGGCAATTTTACCTAATAAATTATTTCTTAAGTTATCTGCCCTGTCTTCTATCTTCGCTCTCAATGCATCATCAACCCAATAGCTTATTTTTGGGTTTTTGTAGTAATTATCAACCATATGAACAAACACGGCATCCATTCCCATGTACTGAGATGTTTCGTAATGATTGGTAATCCAATAAATGCACCACTTACTTACTTCTTTATTTTTTAACGTTTTTTGAACCAAGAAATCAATAGCTTTATTTATACTATCTGGTATTTGTGGTGTAAGTTTAGTAATGTAATACTCAATTTTGCTATGAAAAACCGGAGTGTAAACAATGCGGTCATCTCCAAAATCAAAGTTATCAAAAAAGTGTTCTCTAAAATACCTATAACCAAACAACGAATCTTTTGCTCCATTGGGTAAAATAGGAGCTTCTGGTACATCCACATCTTTCATC
Organism: uncultured Chitinophaga sp.; assembly: GCA_964603255.1. Taxonomy (GTDB): domain Bacteria; phylum Bacteroidota; class Bacteroidia; order UKL13-3; family UKL13-3; genus UBA6183. Next base: position 3,929 of record CAZRVA010000015.1, on the reverse strand, counting down.
ATATTGAAGATTTTCGCCAGTAGCGTATTAGGTTTACTCTTCATAATGTTGCTGCGATAGTCGTTAAGCTTATTCTCAATTGCAATCACCTTCTCCTTGGCTTCTCTAAGAGCAACAGTATCTTTTTTCTCTTTTGCCTCTTTGTATTTTTTCTCTTGAGGAGCCATTTCAGCGCTTATCTTCGAGGTGAACTTAGCATACTCAAAAAATAAAGTATTCTCATCAGAGCCCTTTACTTTCATGTTGCCAGAATAATCATTTGTGTCAGTTTCTAGAGAAAATATTTGCTCTGATACAACAAAGTCAAACAATAAAGCTCTGTCTGCACTTGCAACTAAATATATACCACCTTGCAGATTTTCTTTACTTTTAAAAATCATTTTGCCGGTAGCATCAGTTGTAGCGCTGTCTTTTATATATTGCTTATCACCATAGTAATACCCCATTAAAAACTTAGTGTTGGGCGCCCCATTAATTTTTATGGTGATGTTGTAACTGTATAATTTAGGAATTGATAAAAGTAATACTGATAACAATAATAGTCTAATACGCATATCTTGATTTTTGTTGTAAATTTAGGATGTTACTAATCTATATTAATAATTCTACAAGTATATTAACAAAATTTTAAGCGCACAAATGCTGATAACTATCAATTATGAGATTGAAGTTTATCATTGTTTTCGTAACATAATAGTGGAAAATTTGAATACTCAATTAAGACAATTAAACAACAAATTAAAATTTAAATATTATGACAACTTCAACCTACCTGTACGACTTACACCAAAATTACAAGAATTGGTTAAACGAATTAGCATTAGCTAACGATGAAATTGAGCACTTTAGAGCAAACCTTGAAAAAGTAGTTGTGGCGAACAACAAAACAGAGATTACTGCGCGAGCCGAGCAATTTCAAAATCAATTCATCACCCATTTAAACGAGCTTCAAATTCTTCGTCACGATATTAAAGCGGCAGAAAACGTGATTGAGAAAAACATAGCGGATAATCCGGTAGCAGCAGATCACCGCAAAATGGAAGTTGATGCAACTTTAGAAGACAGAATGAGTCAATTCCAAAAATTGTTCAAAGATTTGAAAACTGATTATAACGGTTTTTTAGCTAAGACATTGTAATATTGTAGGGTGCAACAGTTACCCGAAAAGTTTAAAAATAAAGTTCGGTCTCTTTTAAATAATGAGGCCGAACTTTTTTTTGATGCTATTTATAACGAACCTGTAACTTCTATCAGGGTCAATCCATTTAAAAATACCGAAATTTTTACTGAAGAAGTAAGTGTGCCTTGGTATCAACAAGCCAAGTTTCTCACAAAGCGACCATCATTCATTGCTGATCCGCTTTTTCATGCAGGTGCTTATTATGTGCAAGAAGCGTCATCAATGTTTGTAGCACACATCATAAAGCAAGTGCTAGGTCAGCAAACTTCGGGTTTACGAATCCTTGATTTGTGCGCAGCTCCCGGTGGCAAATCAACATTAATTCTAGATCAAATAAACGACTCTTCTTTGCTGGTTTCAAACGAAATCATAAAAACGCGTGTAAATATTTTAGAGGAAAATATAATTAAGTGGGGCAGGAGTAATGTTGTTGTAACCAATAACGATCCTAAAGATTTTACTTCACTTACCAATTATTTTGATTTGATTGTTGTTGATGCGCCATGCTCTGGTGAAGGAATGTTTCGTAAAGATAAAAACGCTATTGCAGAGTGGAGTGAAGATAATGTTCAACTGTGCGCACACAGGCAGCAACGCATTTTGGCCGATGTATTGCCGGCATTAAAACCCGGTGGTTTTATCATTTATTCAACATGCACATTTAATACATCCGAAAATGAAGAAAATGTATGGTGGATGGAACAAGAGTTTGGGCTAAAATCAATAAAAATTGAAGTAGATAATCATTGGCAAATTGCAAATGCCAGCAGCATCTCCAATAACCAAATCCATGCATATCGATTTTATCCGCATAAAGTTCAAAGCGAAGGTTTTTTTGTGGCATGTTTGCAAAAGCCATCTGATAATGACAGCAATTCAATAAAAATTAAAGAGCACAAATTCGAAAAAATAAAACCGCAGGAGTTAGCTTATTTGTCAAATTGGGTTGATGATGTAGAGCAATTTCAAATTATCAATGCATCAAACCACTTATTTGCCTTTCCAAAATTAGTGGCAAACGAAATGATGTTTTTGCGTGGTAAACTAAATGTGCGTTTATCTGGACTTAAGTTGGGCGAGTTAATGAAAGGAAAGTTAGTCCCCGATCATCAATTGGCGCTTAGCGTGCACATCAATAAAAACACACCTGCCATAGAGGTTAATAAAACAGATGCCTTAAAGTTTTTAAGAAAAGATACGTTTGAGGTACCCAATGTTCCTCAAAATATTTATGCTGTTAATTACAATCAAGTACCATTGGGTTGGATTAAAATTATGCCTAACCGAATGAATAATTACTTACCAGTTAATTGGAGAATACTCAAAGATCTTAAAGAATTATTGCAGGAGTAATTAAGTTGTTTGTTGGTTTGATGATATAGTTTAAACCACAACAATTATTTATGGTTAATCTTGCAACACTATATTATATATATGAAAGTACACAGAGTTTTAGTAGAGGCGGTGATTAATGCCTTGGAGCAAATTTTTATGGAAGGTAAATATGCCGACAAGGTTATAGAACGCATATTCAAAGCAAATCCCAAATGGGGCTCTCGCGACAGAGCATACATAGCAGAGAATGTATACGAGATGGTTCGCTGGTGGCGATTGATAAACTTTGTGGGTGATAATAACGAGTCAAACATAAACAAAGGAAGCCTTTGGCATTTGTTCGGTGTGTGGCAAGTATTAAAAGGAGCAGAGTATCCGGCTTGGACAGAATTTAAAAATGTAAATCCATCAACCATTGCCAAACGCAAAGAAGAGGCACAGAAAGATATTGCCATTTCACAATCAATCCCCGATTGGTTAAATGAGTTGGGGCAATCTCAGTTGGGTGATGCATGGCCAAAAGAAATTACAGCACTTAATAAAATTGCCGATTTTATCATACGTACCAACACATTAAAAACTACTCGCGCTAATTTACTAAAAGAGATAACTAAACTCGATATTAAAGCAGAGCCATTAACCGATTATCCTGATGCAATCAGAATAGTAAAAAGAGCTAATCTGTTTTCAACCCCATTGTTTAAAGCAGGTATGTTTGAAGTGCAGGATGCCTCTTCACAAAAAGTTGCAGCCTTTTTAGATGTTAAACCAGGTATGCATGTTATTGATGCTTGTGCAGGCGCAGGTGGTAAAACATTGCACTTATCTTCTTTAATGCAAAGTAAAGGTCGCATCATTTCTATGGATACAGAGGCATGGAAGTTAGATGAACTAAAGAAACGCGCAAAAAGAGCAGGTGCTCAAAATATAGAAACACGAGTAATCGATGATAAAACAATAAACAAATTAAAAAACTCAGCAGATAGGGTATTATTGGATGTGCCATGCTCAGGTCTAGGTGTTATTAAAAGAAACCCTGATGCGAAATGGAAACTAAAACCAGAATTCATCAATAATATCATACAAACTCAGCAACATATCTTGGCTGAATATTCACAAATGGTAAAGCCCGGAGGTTATTTAGTTTACGCAACTTGTAGTATTCTTCCATCAGAAAATAACCAACAAGTTGAGTTGTTTTTAAAGAACAACTCCAATTTTGAGTTGGTAAAACAAGAGGTAGTTTCTCCATTATTGAGCGGTTTTGATGGCTTTTTTATGGCATTGCTTAAAAAAACTAAAAATTAATTGCCTCATTTTTAGTGCAGTGTTAAATAATTGTTTTGTCACCCTTGCGTCCGTAATAAATAGGACTACATTTGCATCCCCTTACAGCGAGAGCGAGGGGTAAAAA
>CAZRVA010000014.1:15257-38211 GCA_964603255.1 uncultured Chitinophaga sp. | reverse complement strand
GCTTTATACTTATTATTTGATGCATTACAAAAGTTGCTTAATTCTTCATCTGTAGCTTCATAAATTTGAGGGTAATTGTATAAATTTCCACTCGGAGCATTATCAAGAATTACCTCCGGAAAAATATCACTTTCAGGATTTATAGATAGATTGTTTAAAAAATGTATGTAGGCTTTATATCCGGGAGTCACAGTTATTTTGTTTTTTATTTCGGCATTCTCTACCCAAACATGTATTTCATTTCCAACTAAACTACTATGCTGAAACTGGTTTATTATTGATGGAGAAAAATTAATGTTATCAAAAATTGTAGTACCAGGCTGATGCTTTAATAAACTTTTGTTTTGACTTAAAAATGTTGCATTTTCAAATACTTGGTCTTGTTCAACTGGCATTTGATTATCACTGCCGCTATTTTGGTAAATTAAATATGTAAAGGTTTGTAAGGTATTTAAATCTTGGCCCTTAGACCCCTTGCTGCTGAAATACATGTCTGCCATTAGTTTTAAATCTATACTTTGTATTTCGTTTATTAGATAGTTGTATTCTGGCTGCTGCCCTTTAGTTATGAAACCTGGGCCATTGTAATAAGAACTTAAATAAGTTCTTAGGTACTCGAAATCAGCATGAAATGGTTCGTTTAGGATGTTTTTAACGTCAATAAATGGAGTTGTTATTACCATATAGTCAATGCCATTTTCTGTATAAGATTCCATGAAAAAGTCAGAGCTATTAACAAGAGTAGGTTGATAGGTTTCTCCAACATCATACATTTCGTTAGTTGGTTTATGTTTTTTAAATTTAATCCTGAAAGAGTAATATAATTTTGTTTTCTCAAAATCAAAGTCTCTTACAGCGTGGTTAAATCTGTATTTTAAAGGTGAGCTCAACTTAAGTTCGTAGGTTTTAAAATCTGTACTTTTAGTTGTTTCTTTAAAATAATATCTCCCCTCACTATTGTAAAAAGCATCACTCCAATATTCACTCACAGGTTCTCTTGGACTAGTTATCATATTTTTATTGTATTTGGCTTTTACATCAACCTTTGGGGTTTCTAATAATGCAAATAACCCTAATACCTCGTTATAAGCCGGGTAGTTTAATCTATTTACACCCGGACTTCCATTTGTAAAACTATGAGGTAAAGAACCAGGTATTAACAATTTAGTAGTTTCGAAACTGCTCTGAGCTGTAATTGTACCTTTATAGGTAGTTTCTGTAAGGGTGGCATTTGGTGGGCTTGGTTTTATGGGCTTATCTGGCACATCAAATGTTGTACTTAAAAAATCGAAACCGCTTGCAATTATACTTTTAGTTGCACCTGTTACGCTTTTGGCAAATGCATCAGCATCATTAGTGTCTAAGTCTATTAGCCCACCGGAAAATAGACCAACCCTAGTTTTGTTTCTAAGGATAAAGTTTTTCATAGGGCCGTTTGTAAAAAAACTTCCAGCTACACCTGCACCAACCATACTTCCGGTTGCAGTAATTCCATCTTTTAAAATATCTAAGGCTGCTCGTTTTAAAACTCCATCTATTGAGTTATAGTTAGCTAAATTTTTTTCGTATTGCAGTTGTGCAGCTTTATATGCATCTAACATGCTACCCATTTCTTTATACATTCTACTGCCGGGTTTATATGCGTTTGGACCAACGAGTTCAATATCATTTAAATTTAAAAAGTCATCTGTTAAGTATGAGTTATCTGTTATGGTTCTATTAACAGCTATGCTTCTGCTAGTCATGTCAATACTCATGTTTTGCATAGTTCTAAATTCAAATTTAAGCCTAGTGTCGTTTGTGGTTCTGTTACAAATACAAGGGTCAAATCCTACCTGAAAATCGCTCATCATCCAATTAAATTGGTTTTCAAAGTTGTAAGATGGGCCTGAGATGTTTTTAATTATGGTTGGCTGGTCTAGTGCCAAATCATACGAGCTATTGTGTCTTAATAGGCCATTAACGAAGTCATTATTAAACTTGAGGGTTGCTATTACTTTCTCTGGTTTATTGGCAGTAGTTGTATTAAACCATACATTAGAAAATAATCGCATGGTACCCTTATATCTGTTGTATAAAACAAAATAGGGTGCGTGCGTTGGACTTGGGCCAATTATATCCAGTGGATTTGCCGGATCTGGTAAATTATTTAATTGTAAACTTGGCGTATATCCTAAATTCATATACAAAAGTTCCCAACCATCTTCCCACCAAAAATCGCGGTCTCTTACGTAGGGTTTAAGTATCTCATCAATATAGCTTGATGGACCCGTACTCATACCCGTATTAAATGGGTTTAGCATGGGTATTTGATTATTGCTTAATGAAATACCTGCTATGTTAAAGCCCGTAAAATACGCAACAGGAATATAATCTGTTAAGTTACCAGTTGGGCCTATCGGTCTCCAATCAAACCTATTTAAAAAAGGGTCGTGCGTAAATCCTGATCCTAAATGTGTATTGGCCCATGGCAAAAATGGCGGATTAACCGGATTTTGGGGGTTGGTGCTTACACCATTTATATTTTGTGCTTGTGTAAATAGTGTAATTACACAAAGGTAAAATACTGTTAATATTTGTTTCATAAGTTTAATCGTTTAACTTTCTACCTTTGAGTTTATATTGTTTTCTAACACCAGATGTAATTAATGCATTAGGGTCATAATTCCAATATTCAATAAAGGCTTCATTCTTGTTGTTTAAAAAAATTTTTAGGTTGTCTATAAAACCACCTCTAAACACAGCATAAGTATTGCTAATAAGCCTATAACCTCCTAGCCCCTCTGTATTTGAAGGCACTACATAGTAACCTGTTTGGGCATCATAATATAAGGTATATAGCCCTTTTATTCTATTATCGGTGTCATCATAAAGTTTTGGGTCTAAAGCAATGCTATCTTTATTATTGAGTATGCTGCGGTAAAATTCTACCTCCACACTATCTTGTGTGGTTGGCGCGCCTAATGTATCGTAAACCATGCGGTACTTGCCAAAAGTGGCAAAGTCTTTTAACCTATCCGATATTTTAAACGTAAAACTTACCGAGTCGTATCCTGTTTCTTTGGGATTACATAGTAAGTTAGGTTTCCATTTAATAACATGGTGTATGGTAATATTGGCTGGTGGTGTAACAGACCCGAAATCTCTCCAAACTTTATAATTACGGAGCACTTCTGCACCAACATACCAGGTGTGTTTATACATATTGGTATCACTAAACTCGCTCCTAAACTGGATAGAGCCAATTGTTTTAACAACATCCTTACTAATATATGGGTTTGAGTACCACATGTAATCTACAAATCTTTGTCCATTCCATATGGTTTCACCCGTTGTTTGTTCCATAATAAAATCTGCATTGGGTTGCTTGTAACTATCACAAGGGTTTTCGGGTGCTATCTCTTTTTTGCATGAGGTAGTTAAAACGAAAGCCAATATTACTGTTAATATATGTTTCATAAGTTTAATCGTTTAATTTTCTACCTTTAAGTTTACAATGTTTCATGATTTTTTAATTAATTCTGTTGCCTCTGAATGTGTCGTTAAATTTTATGGTATGAAAATCGAAGGTGTCAGAATAAGCATACTCAATAATTATCTGATTAGGGTTGTTTCTGTTTAACCATGCATAACCTTTTATTTTGGGAATGAATGGAACTTCTTTATCAAATTTTCCCACACCTGCATCTTCATGAATTGAAATTGCTTTTGGTGAAAATCCTTTGCCATATCCTGCCAATCCTGAGTTGTTATTCGTATTTTTGTTCCATTGAGAAACTTCGTAAGGTATACCATTTAAAATCCCAACATAAGCAGGTTGGTTGGCTCCATTTTTCCAAAAGGTATCTTTAATGGTTACATAAAAGTAGTGGTTAGGTTTTGATTGGTTGTAGCCATAATAAGTACCATATATAGGGAAATCCGGATATTGTGGTGGTGTACCTGTTCCATCATTGTTGCTTGGCCAAACATAGAATTTCCTGCGTAATGTGTCCATACCATTATCATTAGGAAAACAAATATTATTCGGTTTTCTTTTTATGATTAAAATTGCATCAAACCAACCTTTTAGAGGAAATATTGACTTGTATGCTATTTTTTGTTTTATGGTATCTGCGCCCAAAATCCATATATATTCATCGGCTTCTTGAAGAGGTCTAAATCTAACACCATTGCAACACCTAATGGTATCTCCCTCAAAATACCTGTCGCCCACCAACTCTTCTATAACAAAATCGGCTTTTGTTTCTTGTGTATTGGCGCATGGGTTTTCTGGTGCAATGTTTTTTTTGCAAGAAAATAAGGTTATAGTAATAAACAAACCGAATAGAACTAAACAACGCATAACTAATTTGATTTTTCTGCTAATTTAACTTTTAAGGCTTCAATTTCTTTTTGCTGTTGTATAATGTACAACGTTAGTTCTTCAACTTTTTCTAATAATTTAAGTTGTAAGTCACCCAAATCAACTTGGTTGTTATTTTCTGCAATGGCTCTAGCGCTAGGTATGTTTGGTAGATGTTTATTGTTTTTAATAAAAGATTCCAGCTCTTTTAGTGGTGTTAAATGATAATTATTGTCAAACACATAATCTGGAAATATTGTATTGATTGTTACTGTCACCTTTCTTGCAAACAAATAACCATTACTATTTATTTTAAATAAGTCTTGGTTTGCATCTTTAAATAAAATTTCAGACTGAGTAACTTTAAAAAAGTTGTTGTTGTTACTGTTAATAAAGAAGCCTCTGTTTGTTGGAAAGCCGTCTGTATTAAGTGTTAGATGACCTGTTGGCGTAACTTGAAATGCAAATTGGTTATTGCCTCTACTGCACACTATACCCGAATTGTTAAATGTTGCTTGTTTTCCGAAGTGAATAGAATTATGATCTACTTTAAAAACATCTACAGGAGTTGCATCTAAAGATTGAACAAGGAATAAAGGAGGTACGGTTGTGCCACCGGTACCATACATTGGGGCACTTGCTATTTTAATGTAGTTACCGGTTTGTAATAAATTACTGGTTGGCCCAACCCATTGAGCATTTACTTGTAAATAGCCGAAAATAGATGCAACGGCCAATAAAATTGTTTTTTTCATAATTAGATTAGTTTTGGATGAGCAAGTTAACAGCTCTTTTATTTAGAATAAAGGCAGTTTATACCGAAAAATTGCATTTTTAGCCTTTTATCTGCATATTGCATTTGTATAATGTTAATACTGTATGATAACCTATAAACAAATTAGAAGAGCACGTTTAATGCGCGATTTTTCAGTAAAAGAAATGGCAACTAAACTCCAAGTTGACGAAAGCACCTACTCCAGACTTGAACGTGGTGAAATTAATATATCAGCCCAGAGGCTTAATGAGTTGCTTGTGGTATTTGATATGAATTACGACTTTTTATTGAATATAGAAACAATATTATTGCAAATGGGTACTAGCACAAACACATCTTTAAATCAGATGTGAAATTTTTAATATAAAATTAGATTCAATTGTAAAGTACCTACATCAACCCAACCAATATTTTAACATTGGTTTGGTTACAAAATGCGGTTTTTAAAACTTCTTTTCTGTGGTTTAATTGTGCTTCATCAAAAGGTAAGTCAATCATTTTTGCAATGGCTGCTTTCATTTCTGATGCTTGATTGGCAATTGTGCATAAATTGGCTAGTCCGGTGTTTTCCACCATTAAATTATTTACCACACACCAACGTCCTTGGTAAAGTACATTTATCAATTTTAGTTTAATGCCTGTGCTCTGGAAAGTAGGTAAAACATTTACCTGTGCATCTTGTGTAAGTTGGGTAATTTCTGCGGTGGTGGCGTGTTGCAACAGTTGTATGTGCGGATAATTTTCAACTGCTTTTTTTAGAGCAGCCGATGGATTATTACCTGCTATGATAAACGGAACAGTTAAATCGTTAAATACTTGGTTAACCAAAAAGCGGGCAGCTTCATCGTTTTCGCCTACACTTAAATTGCCATGATAAAAAACAAACTTGCCCTTACCTGTTTTAGAAGTTACGGTTTGGTTGGCATGAAATGCAGGTAACAAACTTACATTTTTGTAACGCGTTTTTAAGTCGGTAACATCGTTTGGAGATATGGCCAAAATATGGTTGGCATGGTTTAAAATTTCTTCAAACCGTGTTAACCTATCTGCTTCTTTGGCAAAAAAGTATTTCTTAAAAAAGTTGCTTTCTACTTCTTCCAACTTACGGTAATAATCGTGCTCAATATTGTGCATGCGCACTATTTTTATTCTGTTGGCTAAAAGAGGTTCGTTTAAAAAATAACAAGCGTGCAAACCTTCAAATAAAATAGGTGCCTTATCTTTTAATAAGTTTTGTAGTAAGGTAGCATCATTTCGGGTTGAAACAATGTAGGGTAACGAACCTACAAACGGATTAACAAAAGTTCTGCGTGGGTAGTAGTTTACTGTTTTACAAATTTTAGCTAACTCGGCAGAGCGTTCGCGGCCATACTCAAAAACGTGTAGGTTAATTTCAACTCCGGCTTCAAACAATGCTTTTAGTTTGTAATACACATCAATTACGCCACCATAATTTGGCGGAAATGGATTATCGAAACTAATTACATGCAATTGTTTACTCATGCACTACTTTGTTGTAAATTGATAGGAGCAGTTTTTCTTGTGTTTCCCAATGCCATTGGTTGGCGGCTTGTTTGCAATTATCAACCAAATTTTGGTAATACAAAACATCAGTTAATAAATGTTTAATTGCTGCTTCTATGCTATCGACAGTATCATCGCATAAAACCCCTACCTCATATTGTTTATTTAAGGTTTGATATTCCTCAAAGTTGGCACAAACAGATGGCACACCGGCCTGCACGTAATCAAAAAATTTATTGGCAATGCTGTAACGGTAACTTAAACTTACGTTGCTTAACAAGTTGATGCCAATTTTAGCTTGTTGGGTAATATCGTGTAACTTATCGGGTGTTACTTTGCCCAACATTTTTACTTTGTGGTTTAAGTTGTTGTTGGCAATCAATGTTGCGAGTTGTTCTTTCAATAAACCATCTCCAACAATCCACAATTCAGCAGGTATTTTTTGCATGGCCAATATGGTTTGTTCAATACCACGGCCAATATTTAAGTCGCCTTGATAAACGATGATGTCTTTTTTATTGCTTGTTGATTGTGCTGTTTTTTTGATAGGCATGTTGTAAATCACATCAAACTTTTTGCCGTATAAATCGGTAAAAATTTCAGCCAATTTTGGGCCAACAGTATAACAGGCATCTGTCAACGGAATGCAGCTTTTAAGTAAAGTTTGCCAAATGTTTTTAATAAAACTTCGGTTGTGTAATTCCGGCACTTCAGTAAAATATTCGTGGGCATCAAACACCAGTTTTTTGCTGTGTATTTTTGCCGCCAAAGTACAGGGTAAAATGGTATCCGCATCAACAGCACTAATGATGGTACACTTTACAAACAGTAAATAAAAAAATAGCTTTAGGTTGTATTCGATGTAAAACAATGGTCCGTGCTCAAACCTACAATTAATGCGGTGTTGGTAAAATGGCATTTGGTTTAGTGCAATTGAATTTTTGCGCAACCTGCCCACCAATGTTACCTGATATCCGGCATTTTGCATGGTGGTACAAATGCGCTGCATCCTTTGGTCGGTAGTTAAATCGTTGGTTACGGTAAATATTATTTGCTGCTGTTCCAAATCAATTGATGTTCGTTATTGTAGCGCAATTTATCATTATCTAACAAGTAACGTATAATGGTGGTAACTTTTTCGGGTTGATGTTGCGGAATGGCTTTAACTAAATCGGTAACATGCAATGCTTTTTGCTGAGTAATTTCTTGTATTTTTTGTTCAATAAGCTCGCTTTCTGTGGTTTTTAAATCGCCTTTTTTCTGATTTAGGCAAACATCGCACACCCCACAATCTTCCGATCCAAACTCGTTAAAGTACTCTACAATTAATTTACTACGACAACGGTGTGTATTGTTGGCGTAGTTAATCATGGCTTGTAATTTATCGTGGGCAACTTCTTTGCGTTGATGTATCAATGCAGCACGCAAATCTATTAACTCGGCAGCTATACGCTGGGTGGTAAATGTAATTTGTGGTTTATCTTTTTGTGGTTGATAATCGGCTAACCCAAGTTTGGTAAGTTGATTTAAAAATTGCGCTAAAAACTTTGCATCTTTATTAATACGTTTTGCCAATTGTTGCTCGTTAATTTGCACATAATTATCAAACATACCACCGTGGCTGCGTAATAGTATTTTTATTAACTCATCATACTTTTCGTGCTCAACCTGAAACTTGTACAACTCTGCATGGTTAACGGTAAACTTAAACTTAGAAGGTTCAAAAAACGATTCGTTTAATGCAATTAAATCGCATTGTTGCAATAGTTTTAGTGCAGGATAAACTACCTGTACATCCAGATTAAAACGCTGAACAAATTCTGCTAAATCAAAATCAAAACTTTTATCCAATACAGCGCCCACGGGTAAGCTGTAGTAATTACACAAGGCTTGATATACACGTTTAATTTCTTGTTCGGGTGGAAAAGCCAGTGCCAATTTATGTTGAGCCGTTTGTTCATCACCTTCGTGGTGCAACAACACGCAATAAGCCTTGTTGCCATCACGTCCGGCACGACCTGCTTCTTGGTAATAACTTTCTAACGACTCAGGCATTTCGTAATGCACTACCACACGTACATCAGGTTTATCTATGCCCATTCCAAAAGCATTGGTACAAACAATAATTCTTGTTCGGTTTTCAATCCAATCTTCTTGTTTTTTGGTGCGTACCAAGTGCGGTAAACCGGCATGGTAATAATCAGCCGAAATGCGATTTTTTCGCAAATACATGGCCAAGTCTTGTGTTTGCCTCCGGTTACGTACATATACCAATCCGCTGCCTTTAACGCGGTTTAGGACATGTATCATGCGCTCTAATTTTTGTTCGGTATAATTTACAACGTAACTCAGGTTGCTGCGCGTAAAACTTTTGGTAAAAACATTCCGTTTTTTAAAACCAAGTTTGTCTTGAATATCACCAATAACTTTTTCTGTAGCTGATGCCGTTAAAGCCAATACCGGAACATTTTTAAGCAGCTCACGTGCTTCGGCTATCATTAAATATTCGGGCCTAAAATCGTAGCCCCATTGACTGATACAATGTGCTTCATCAATGGCCAATAACGAACAATTTAAATAAGGTAATCTGTCTCTGAAAGCTTGTGTTTTTAACCTTTCGGGCGATAAGTATAAAAATTTGTAGGCTCCGTTTTGTGCATTTTCTATGGTAAGCAATTGTTCTCTAATACTCATGCCACTGTATAATGCAGCTGCAGGTATATCGCGTTTTTGCAGTTGCTCAACCTGGTCTTTCATTAAAGCAATAAGCGGACTAATCACCAAACACAAACCATCTTTTGCCATGGCAGGCACCTGAAAGCAAATAGATTTACCACCACCGGTTGGCAATAGTGCAAGCGTATCGTTTCCGGCCAAAGCAGAATTGATGATATCTTCCTGCAATGGCCTGAATTGATCGTAGCCCCAATATTGTTTTAATATATCGTGAATTTGCACTGTGGTGAAGTTTATTTTAAACTAATGTCTTCAGGCAATAAGTAAATTTTTTTGCTGCCTTGTGGTGTTTGGTATTTACATTTTATGCCATACGAGTTGATGTCGATAATATATCCAATTGTTAGGCTACCGTTTATTTTAAAAGTTACCTCATCATTTGCCTTAATGCTATTTCCATTAAAATCGGTGTTGTAATTTTGGGTGATGTTTGGTGTAATATTTCTTGCCGGAAAGTAGGTTGAATCTTCGGTGTAAAATCCTGTATAATTAGCATTAATGGAGGCAGGATTAAAATCAATAATATCTGCCGAAACAATGGCCTTGGTTATGCGTACAAAAAAAACGTAAGAGGTTTTAAAATCTACCGTTACATTGCCCCAAGCCATTCCTTTTTGAATAGGGTATTTGGCTTGCATGTTTTTCTTGGCTTCTTGTACCAAGCCACTCTTTCCTAAGCCACCTAATCCGAAAAGTTGTGTGGTTTGAGCAGTTCCGTGTGCTGTACCTGCAATTCTAAATTGGTTGTTGGTAATGGCAGCACTTCCATTAAATGTTCCGCTATGAAAAGCGCAGCCGGTAAGTGAAAATAATACAATTACAATTAATAGATTTTTCATGTTGTTTAATAGTTAGTTGTTTGATGTTAAAGTTCTATTACGCCATCTTTCATCACCAGTTTTCTATCAGCACGGTTGGCTAATGTTTCGTTGTGCGTAACAATAACAAAAGTTTGATTAAACTCTTGTTTCAGCTTAAAAAATAAATCGTGTAGTTCTTCCGCATTTTTCGAGTCGAGGTTACCGCTTGGTTCATCAGCAAAAACAACTGCCGGTTTATTCATTAAAGCACGGGCTACAGCCACACGTTGTTGCTCGCCACCCGATAATTGAGAAGGCTTATGATGTAACCTGTCGCTTAAATTTAAGTAGCTTAATAACTCTTTGGCACGTGCCTCAACTTCGGCCTTACTTTTATTGCCAATCCAAGCCGGGAAACAAACATTTTCTAACGCAGTAAATTCAGGCAATAGTTGATGAAACTGAAAGATGAAACCAATTTTACTGTTCCTAAACTCTGCCAGTTTTTTTGCTGATAGTTTGGTTACATCTATACCGTCAATCAATACCTCACCACTATCCGGTTTATCTAAGGTTCCTAAAATTTGAAGTAGCGTAGTTTTACCCGCACCACTTGCACCAACTATGGCCACCACTTCACCTTCGTTTATGGTTAAGTTGGTTCCTTTTAAAACTTGCAATTGGTTATAGGCTTTGGTAATATTTTGGGCAGTGATCATTTTTTGGCAATTATTTTATAATAAGCGCAGTCGCCTTTTTTTATAATTGGTTCTAATACAAACAAATTATTTGCGTCAATATCGCGCTCTGTTTTTGTGGTTAAAATATACTTACCTGCTGTGAGGTTCGAATCTTCGTGATTGGTAATAATATTTTTAAAACCGTTTAGTTGGTCTTTTTTACTGTAACAATGCACAATAAAAGTTAAATCAGAATGCAGGATGTTAATTACATCATTTTGGTGATTGCCCTTTCTGATTTCATTTAAAATATTACCCAATAAGGTATGCATCTTAGAGTTGATGTTATTGTTTATGATGTGTAAGTATGATGATGCGAATACAGCAATAAAAACTAATCCTAACATCTTTTGGTGGTTTGTTACAAACAGCATAACAGCATTGCCAACAATTACTGCAATTATGGGATACAAAGATGCATCATACCAATATAATTTGGTTGATGAAATGGCCAATAACAAACTTATTCCACCTAAAGCAAACACCATAAATAGGCCTAAGTTTCGTGCAGAACTTGCATTGCTTTTAATGATGTAAACTATGGCTAAAGGTAAAATGTAAATCCAATTTACTAGCCTATTTTCTGTTATAAATGCTTGATAGTAATAGTAAAAAGGAAGTTTATGTTCATTTAAATAAGTTTGTTGTTCTAACCTACCACCTAACTCAAATTTTATAACCGCATTAATGTAACCGGGTGTTAAGGTGTTACGATACCAATAATATCCGGGTACTAAAAATATAAACAACATCAACCCAACATAAAAACCCCAACCTTTTATGATGTGTGCTAAGGTTCTTGTGTAAAATGCCCATGCTATTAAACCCGGCATAACCAGCAACCCGGCAATTCCTTTGGTTAAACATCCAAAACTTAAAAGTAGTGCTGTTACCACTAAATACCATTGTGCGTTTGGTTGATTTGACCTTGTGGTAAAACCATAAAATGTAATTGATTGTGCCAAAATAAAAAACGCCAAAATGCTGTCTGTGTCGCCACTTCGGGCAATGTGCTGACTAACAAACCCTGTTGAACTAAGCAAAACCAATGGCAGTGCTAATGCATACCATCTGTGTTTAAGTGTTTTTATACCAATAAGGTAGAGTAATATTGCACTTAATAAAGCAAAAACGGCAGAGGCAAGTCTTACGCCTAATTCATTAAAACCAAATATTTTTATAAATGGCAACATGCACCATAATGCAAAGGGCGGTTTGGAGTTTCCAAGGTCGGGTTTGCCAAGTAAAAACACCTCGAAAAATTTCCCGTTTTCCAGCATCTCCTGTGCATTTAATGCATACCACGATTCGTCCCACATGTAAAATGGGGCACTATCCAATTTATGGAAAAGTGAAAAGTAGCTGATTACGAGGAGTAACAACCATGGGTAAATATAATTTGCTTTACGGCTGATATTCATAAAAGGCAATAATAACAATAATAGATTGAACTAGGGACTTGACGTATAATTTTAAAAATTTCTGATTCTGATTTTAAATGCTATTTTCGCTGCAAAATTTCTGAAAATGAACATTCACGAATATCAAGCTAAACAGGTATTAAAATCATTCGGTGTTGCTGTGCAAGAAGGCATAGTGGCCGAAACTGCTGACGAAGCACACGCTGCTGCTTTAAAATTAAAAGAGCAATACGGTAGCGATTTTGTTGTTGTAAAGGCTCAAATACACGCGGGTGGCCGTGGTAAAGGATCCATTGTTGGTAAGGAACAACGTGGTGTTGCCGTTGCTAAAAACGCTGATAAGGCAAAAGAAATTGCCGGCAATATTTTAGGTGGTACTTTGGTTACCATCCAAACCGGACCAAAAGGTAAATTGGTTAGTAAGGTTTTGGTTGCACAAGATGTTTATTACCCAGGACCTAACGAACCTAAAGAGTTTTACATGAGTGTAATGCTTGACCGTTCTCAATCAAAAAATATTATTGTTTATAGTACCGAAGGCGGTATGGATATTGAGCACGTAGCTGAGCACACTCCACACTTAATTCATAAGGAAACTGTAGATCCTAAAGTTGGTTTACAAGGTTTCCAAGCACGTAAAATTGCTTTCAACTTAGGTTTAAGTGGCGAAGCGCACAAACAAATGGTTAAGTTTGTTTCTGCTTTATACAAAGCTTACGATAACAGCGACTCAGCCATGTTTGAAATTAACCCGGTGTTAAAAACATCTGATGATAAAATTATTGCCGTTGATGGTAAAGTAAGTTTTGACGATAGTGCGTTATACCGTCATCCAGATTACGCAGCCATGCGCGATTTAGCTGAAGAAGATCCTACTGAGGTAGAAGCAGGTAAACACAACCTAAACTTCGTAAAATTAGATGGTAACGTGGGTTGTATGGTTAATGGTGCCGGTTTAGCAATGGCTACAATGGATATCATTAAATTATCAGGTGGTGAACCTGCTAACTTCTTAGATGTGGGGGGTAGTGCAAATGCTACAACAGTAGAAGCCGGTTTCCGTATTATTTTACAAGACCCTAATGTTAAAGCAATTTTAATTAACATTTTTGGTGGTATTGTTCGTTGCGACCGTGTTGCTCAAGGTGTTGTTGATGCATACAAATCAATTGGTAACATTCCAGTTCCAATTATTGTACGTTTACAAGGAACAAATGCAGAACAAGCCAAGAAATTAATTGACGAATCAGGCTTAAAAGTGTACTCAGCAATTGTATTAAAAGAAGCTGCTGAATTGGTACAAAAAGCGGTTGATGGTACTATTTAATAGTATTTATCTGCTATAAAAATTAAACAGGCTGTCTCTAAAAAGGCAGCCTGTTTTGTTTAGTAAGCAATGGGCGATGCCCAATGCAATTGTGGTTGCGCCCTTTCAGGGCTTGGTTATTAGTTTCATAACAGTATAGCTCTATTCGTTTTGCATAAAAATCATTCATATTCATTCCTAGCATAGTTAACTAAAGTGTAGATTTTTGGGATGTTGTAAATATTTAATTTAATGATTATTAACATAAAACAAGGTGTTACCATTTAATTAGTATACCTTCGTGAAGTGCACGTTGCACATAAGTACAAGTAAAAAAATTATAATGGGTAGATCACAAGAAACATTCAGTAAAAAAGAAAACGAGAGAAAAAAACAAAAGAAAAGGAAAGATAAAGCCGAAAAGCGCGAAGAACGCAAAGCTAATTCAGACAAAGGTAAATCGTTTGAAGACATGTTAGCTTACGTTGACGAGAATGGTAATTTAACAACCACTCCTCCAGATCCGAAGAAGAAGAAAGTTTTTAGAGAGGAAGACATGCAAATTGGCGTATTTAAACGTGCTGCAGAAGAACCTCAGGATACTTTACGCACAGGTGTGGTTACATTTTTTAACGAATCAAAAGGATTTGGTTTTATAAAAGATGCTGGTAATAACGATAGTGTTTTTGTACACATCAACAGCTTAAAAGAGGCCGTTAAAGAAAACGATAAAGTTACGTTTAACGTAGAGAGCGGTCATAAAGGTTTAAATGCAGTAAACGTTACTTTAGTCAAGTAATTTTACTGTTTTATACATACATTAAATTACAACCGCGAACCTCGCTGTTGTCCATTCTTCCCAATACTTCAAAAGTTCCGTCAGCAAGCAACCTACCTAAGTCCTGTGTTTGAATAAACGCACAACTATCTATGTTTGCTAAGTCAATTACATTTATAATGCCCGCCTTACCGGTTGGCATTAATGTAAACGGATCATTTAGGTCTGATATTACAATTTTCATCCAAGGCGGACAAATGAATGTCCCATCACCTTTTGAGTAGGCTTGTGAAAGTAACTCTGTCATGCCGTATTCCGAGTGAATATGCTCTAATTGAAATTGATGTTTCAAAAATTCATGAATCTCAAAACGGGTTTGTTCCTCCTTACGACCTTTCATGCCACCAGTTTCCATCACGATGGTGGTTTTTAAATCCATCGGATATTGTTCTGCAAAATCAAGCAAGGCAAAAGTTACACCCAATAAAAACACCTGTTTTTGTTGTGCTAAAACTTGCTTTATGGTTTGGGCAAGCTTTTCAAAATCGTATAAGTAAAATCCACTCTCGGGTTGTTTACTTGCATCAATTAAGCCTTGAGCCATATCTATTAAACTGCTTCCTGTTCGCTCTAAATAATTGGGCAACAAACATAAAAACACATAATCTGTTGGCGAGCCATAAAATTGCTGAAAAGCGGTGAGGTAACTTTTTTGGTAAATGCTTACATCAGCCACATAATGTTTTGATGGAATGCCTCCGGTTGTGGTACTGCTGGTATAAACGGTTTGTGGTGTGTAGTTACCGGTTATTACCTGGTGTTGTTTGAAAAAGTTTACAGGCAAAAAACGAAAGTCGTTTACACTTTTTACCGAAGTATTATCGTTGGTTAAAGCAGCATATTGATGCAAAATAGCGTTATGTTTTAGTTGATGTAAATACAACTGTAAGGCTAATTCATCAAAATGTATTAGTTTTGAATCAATAGATTGTTGTATGAAGTCAACTTTATTAAATAGCATCATTATATTTTTATCTGCCGTTTTGCTTTATGCCTGCAAAGGTGGTGAAATATATCCTATAATCCCATCAATAGAGTTTGAAAAGAGTTTTTACATCAATCGTGATTCAACTAACCTATTGGTTTTTTCTATTAAGTTTAGAGATGGTGATGGCGATATTGGTTTAGAAGATGGAGATACTTTGCCACCTTACAACAATATTAAAGATCCGCTAACCGGAAAGAACACCAACATATACTACAATAATTTATACGTAGAATTTTTAAGGAAAGAGGGCAACACTTACAAACATGTTATTGCCGATTTTTCGGGTGATACACTTCGCGCAGATATGCGTGTGATGCCATTAACCCCCGAAGGAAAGTATAAGGCAATTAGAGGTACAATAGAAGCTACCCTTGAGCCAAGCGTGTTGTTAAATAACGGTGACACCGTTAAACTACGCTTTTTACTGATTGACCGGGCATTGCACTTAAGCAATACCGCGGAATCAGGAGATATTATTATTCGCAGATAATGAATTGAGATGATGAACTAAAAATCATCGTCATCATCGTCATCATCATCAAAGCCAAACCCTTTGTTGTAATCTACGTCCATGTCGTCCATGTCTAGATCCATGTCGTCATCTTCATCTGTCGTATCTACATCATCAATGATGTCATCATCCTCGTCCTCATCTTCATCGTCATACGATTTTTTAGGCGCGATTTTTTTAGGGGCAGACTTAGCTGCGGTTTTAGCTCCTTTTTTTGCCGGAGTGCTTTTAGCTGGTGTACTTTTTTTGGGCTTAGTCATCTTAACTTTAAAAAGGTTTGCGGTATGACAAATTTAATTGTTTTTGTTTATTGTCAAGCAACGTGAAAATAATATTTCACGCACTTTTTTCGGGGCGTGAAATAATGAAACCGGATAGTAAAATGCAATAGGGTTTGATAAATAATTAAAAAAAAATTTCGTGGGCCGCAATAAAGGTGTTGCAATGTGCGTTAACGATGTTGGCAACTTTTGGCGAATAACCGCCTCCCATGGCTGCTACCACTGGTATTTTAAGGCTTTTACAGGTTTCAAAAACAAACTCATCGCGGCTTTTACAATCGCTTAGCGAAAGGTTTAATTTCCCGAATTTATCTGTTTGCAGCACATCAACCCCGCTTAAATAAAACACAAAATCAGGATTGTGCTGCTTAATTATGGACGGCAAATGCATTTTTAGTAAGTTTAAATAATCGTTCCCATCAATACCATCAGGTAATTCAATATCCAAATCACTTTTTTCTTTAAAAAAAGGATAGTTGTTTTTGCCATGCATACTCAATGTAAAAACAGCAGGATTATTTTCGAAAATTTGTGCTGTTCCATTTCCTTGGTGCACATCCAAATCAACAATTAAAATCCGTTGACTTAATTGGTGATGCAATAAATAATTTGCAGCAATAGCTAAATCGTTTAACAAACAAAAACCTTCGCCTTTATTGGTAAATGCATGATGGGTGCCTCCTGCTACGTTCAAGGCTACTCCAAATTCTTTAGCATATAAAGCACAATCAATGGTGCCTTGCGCAATACACAATTCGCGTGTAACCAGTTCTGGTGTTAACGGAAAACCAATTCTCCTTACATGACTTGCATCTAAAGCACAATTTTTTAACGCATGAAAATAATCATAATTGTGGGTAAGTAGCACATCTTCATCACTGCATAATGTGGGTTCAAACAAATTGTGTTGCGTTATTATACCTAGGTACATCAGTTGTTTGGGTATCAGTTCATATTTCACCATCGGAAATCGGTGACCTTCGGGTAAAGGATGCTGGTATATGTTTGCGTATGCTATTTTTAACATAGTTGTTGGTGCAAATTAAATGCCTTTGATATATCGTTTGTTTTTAATTACTTTTATTTTATCAAAACGGTATGAACATATGAAAATATTTGTATTAAAGGAGAGTAAGCCAAACGAAAAACGAGTTGCGCTTACTCCGTTAGTTGCCGCTCAGTTTATTAAACAAGGATATAGTTGTTTGGTTGAGCGAAATGCCGGTTATAACTCTAATTTTGATGATGAATCATACAAAAATGTGGGTTGCAACATTGTAGATAAAACAGATGGACTGCAACAAGCAGATGTTGTGATAAAAGTAAATGCACCTGATGTAGCTGAAGTATCTGCCATGAAATCGGGGAGTATTCTTATTTCATATATCTATCATTTGTTTAATCCCGAATTGGTAAAACAATTAGCAGCGCAACAAATAAGTGCTTTTAGTATGGATGCCATGCCGCGTATTTCACGTGCACAAAGTATGGATGCATTGAGTTCGCAAAATAATTTGGCCGGCTACAAGGCAGTAATTTTAGGTGCTGATGTAATGGGAAAAATATTTCCGTTGATGATGACAGCGGCAGGAACCATTACGCCATCAAAAATATTAATTTTTGGTGCAGGTGTAGCAGGACTTCAAGCTGTTGCAACCGCCAAACGATTGGGAGCTGTTGTAGAAGTAACAGATGTACGACCAGAAACTAAAGAACAAGTAGAATCGCTTGGAGGCAAATTTATTGAAGTAAAAAGCGAAGGAGTAAAAGTTGAAGGTGGTTATGCTAAAGAGGTAAGTGCTGATTATTTGCAAAAGCAAAAAGAAGCCGTTAATAAAAGTTTAGCCCAAGCTGATTTGGTGATTACAACAGCATTGGTTGCAGGTAAAAAAGCTCCGGTGCTTATTACTGAAGAGCAAGTTAAATTAATGAAGTTGGGTAGTGTAATAGTTGATATGGCTGTAGAGCAAGGTGGCAATTGCGAACTGAGTGAGTTGGATAAAACGGTTACTAAATATGGCGTAACCATTGTAGGGCAGAGTAATTTACCAAGTACACTCGCACAAAATGCCAGTGAACTTTACGCCAAAAATATTTATAATTTCCTTACTCACCTTTCATCAAAAGATGGTATGAAATGGGAGTTGGAAGAAGAAATAACCAAAGGAACTCTAATTACCCACCAAGGAAAAGTTGTTCATCCAACATTACAAACAGCAACCGCATAAACAATAATTAATTATGGAATCAATATTAGAATTTATATCGACCAACAAAGAAATATTTTACTTGTTGATGTTGATGATTTTTGTTGGAGTTGAGCTTATAGGCCATGTGCCATCAGTATTACACACTCCGTTAATGAGTGGTGCCAATGCTATTCACGGAGTGGTAATCATTGGGTCCATTATTGTTATGGGTCAAGCAGAAAGTACCATTTCACTTGTTTTAGGTTTTTTGGCAGTGGTATTAGGTACGATAAATGTTGTTGGTGGATTTGTAGTAACGGATAGGATGTTGGAGATGTTTAAGAAGAAAAAATAACCAGAGCAAATTCGAAATTAAAAATTCGAAAATCGAAATTCGAAAAATGGAATCTGAGATTGGTTTGTTCAATAAAATGATTTGAAGCAGCAATAGAATTAGCAAAACCATTATCGGGATGAATAACAACTAACTAAAAATAACATGGCTAACGATTCAAAAAATAAAACATACGATTTAGAGGAAAGGACTTTTTTGTTCGCACTTATGGTTAGAGCGTACATTAAAAAGTTACCTCGTAACATCAACAACTTTGAGGATGGAAAACAATTGGTACGTTCATCTGGATCAGTTGGTGCAAACTACATTGAGGCGAATGATAGTTTAGGCGATAAAGACAAGTTGATGAAAATTAGAATATGTAGGAAAGAATCTAAGGAGAGCAAATACTGGCTTAGGTTGTTGGACACTTATGATAATGTAGTTTTAGAAAAACAAAGAGTTGAATTGGTTCAAGAAGCACATGAATTGATGTTGATTTTTGGTTCCATTTTGAAGAATCTTAATAGATGATAAGTTAAACACTTTCGAATTTCGATTTTCGGATTTCGAATTTTAAAACATTTAAAATAAATGCAAACACACATTTTAGAAATCAGTTACCTTATAGCTTCGGTAACATTTATACTGGGTTTAAAATTACTTGGTCACCCTGCAACTGCCAGAAAGGGAAATTTGATTGCTGCATTTGGTATGGGCTTGGCCATTTTTGCCACCATATTTTTATATACCGATGCTGGTGGTAATCACTTAAAAAATCTACCCCTCATTTTTGGTGGATTATTGGTAGGTACTGTCTTTGGTTGGTTTGCTGCTAAAAAAGTACAGATGACAGCTATGCCCGAAATGGTAAGTTTATTTAATGGAATGGGCGGTGCTTGTGCTATGTTAATTTCCATTATCGAGTTTCAGCATCTTTCACACCAATTGTCAGATATGAATCCTATTGCTCTTGCAGGTATGGTTTTAACCGGAGGTGCAGGTAAGATAACAGGAATATTATTAACGATTATCGTAGGACTTATTATTGGGTCTATTTCTTTTTCGGGAAGTGTTATTGCATGGGGTAAACTAAGCGGAAGAGTTAAAGATTTCTCATTTCCTATGCAGCAATACATTAGCTTGGCCGTTTTTGCTGTTATTATTTATTTAGGATATGACGTGGTAATGTTGGGAAGTGAGGAATACGTTTATTCGTTTTACATTTTGTTAGCTTTGTCGTTATTGTATGGGGTGTTTTTTGTAATGCCAATTGGTGGTGCAGATATGCCTGTGGTAATTTCTTTACTTAATTCGTTTACCGGAGTGGCTGCTGCTTGTGGCGGCTTTTTGTACGACAATAAAGTAATGCTTGTAGGTGGTATTTTAGTAGGTAGTGCAGGTACGCTGCTTACAGTGGTAATGTGTAAAGCCATGAACCGTTCTTTATTAAATGTATTGATAGGAAATTTTGGTGGCGGTTCATCCGGAGCTGCGGCTACCTCTGCAAGTTTTGAAGGTACCATTAAAGAAGTAACAGCAAGCGATGCTGCCATATTAATGAAGTACGCTAAAAAGGTAATCATTGTTCCTGGTTATGGTTTGGCTGTTGCACAAGCGCAACATGTGGTGCACGAGTTAGAAGAACTGTTGGAGAAAGAAGGCGTAGAGGTAAAATATGCGATTCATCCGGTG
Source organism: uncultured Chitinophaga sp. (assembly GCA_964603255.1). Classification (GTDB taxonomy): domain Bacteria; phylum Bacteroidota; class Bacteroidia; order UKL13-3; family UKL13-3; genus UBA6183. The sequence goes on along the minus strand of CAZRVA010000014.1, from coordinate 17,728 downwards.
GCAGGACGCATGCCCGGACATATGAATGTGTTACTGGCTGAGAGTAATGTAAGTTATGATAAGTTGGTAGAGATGGAAGAAATCAACCCTGAATTTACTACTACCGATGTAGTTTTGGTAGTAGGTGCGAATGATGTGGTAAATCCTGCAGCCAAAACAGATCCTAATTCGCCTATTTATGGTATGCCAATATTAGATGTAGAAAATGCTACAAATGTAATTGTAAACAAACGAAGCATGAAGGCCGGCTATGCAGGTATTGAAAATGAATTATTCTTTAAACCCAAAACCAGTATGTTATTTGGCGATGCTAAAAAAGCACTAACACAATTGGTAAATGAGATTAAGAATTTAGGGTAAACGATTGAATCAATTTTATTTAAAAAACACCACTCAATTTTGGGTGGTGTTTTTATTTAAGTATTTGCTTTAACACCCTAAATTAAATATGTTCGTTTTATAATTTAATCCCACTTATGAAATTACTTAAACCCTTGTTTTTTGTTTTGGTATTGGCGCTGTCAACCCAGCTATTTGCGCAAGACACCCTTATTTTTAAAAGCAATTTAGGTGCCGGTTTAATCACCAACCGCGAAGGGAAATCTCTTAATTTTCGTTACCTCATTAAATCAAGTGCCGATATTCCTGAAGCTAAAAGGTATTTTAGAAGAGCTCGATTTAACAATGTGGTAGCCACTATTTTTTCTTTTCCTGGAGCTGTAATTGTTGGGTATCCTCTGGGTTTATCTTTATCTGGGCAAAAGTTAAATACCGATTTGCTTATGATTGGCGGAGGTTTAATTGTGGTAGGTTTACCATTTAATATAATGCGTAATAGAAATATGCGTAGGGGAGTAGATGCCTATAATCGTGGTGTGTACCGAGGCGAGTAATCATTTGCCGTAACGTATGGTATACTTAATCATGTTACTGCTTCGCTGACTGTTTCTATAGGCATCAGCAAAATAATAAATATCGTTTTGGTTGGTCCATTTTACGGTTTTAAACTTCGTATTCGTAATTTTATAATCAAACAAAATGGCCCTAACATTACTGCGTTTGTAGGTTCTCCAAAAGCTGGTTGGTCCGCCTGTCCCAAAGGTATAAACTCCTGATGTAGCAAACGAGTCCATGTTAATTTTAACTACCGTAACAAAATCAGGAGTATCCTTATAAGTTAAAGTATATCCCATTTTTTTAAACTCCTTTTGGCAGGTTTGTTTTAGCTTGTCGGTAAAATCTGCAGTAAAAATGTACGGCACTTTATTTTCTATATACACCTCCATACTTGGCAACGTTTTTTTACCCGAACGCACCTTATTGCGCTGCCAATACAAACGCTGGCAAGCACCAAGTAACAAAAGCATAGAAGCTGTTAACAAAATACCTGTTTTTGTGCTCATTTTTTAACCCTATAAAACTAATAAAATTAACTTATTTATGTATGATTGTGCCATAAAATTACAACCAAACAAGTATAAGCAAGTCATGATCATATCCATAATAGTTGCAGCCGATGAGCAAAATGGTATAGGCATAAACAATAATTTATTGTGCCACTTACCAGCCGATTTAAAATACTTTAAACAAGTAACCAGTGGCCATTGCATTGTTATGGGACGTAAAACTTACGAAAGTATTGGTAAGCCATTACCCAACCGTACCAATATTGTGGTAACACGTAACCATAATTTAAATATTGATGGTTGTGTGGTTGTAACCTCGTTGCAAGAAGCTGTAAGCTATGCTAAAAACAACAACGAAACCGAGTTAATGATAACAGGAGGCGGTACTATTTATGCCGATGCCATTAACTGGTGCAATAAAGTTTACCTAACACGCATACACCATACCTTTAATGCCGATACTTTTTTCCCCGAAGTTAGTAAACATGGCTTTAAGTTAACCTCATCTGTTACACATGCAGCCGATGAAAAACATGCCTACAGCTACACCTTCGAGGTTTGGGAGAAATGATAAAATAAGGGCGTTCCCCCGAAGTTACGCTGCGCTTCACTCGGGGTCGGTTGTTCCGCTTTACTTCGCTGCGCTACTCCCGAGGTTCCGTTACACTCCACCCGGGATTTGCTGCGCTAAGGTGCCGCTTCACCACCTAACGCGGGTGTAACTTTTAAATGGCGTTTAAATTCCATTTAAAAAGTACTTGGTAATGAGTGAATAATTTGTTTACTTGGTTAAATGAAATTTTATAACAACGATATAATTCCAGAACCCGAGTTTATGTGTAATTGAATTAATAAAACGTTACAGGTTCAGACTTTTGGAGTAAGTATTAATCATAACCATGAAAGCTCAATTAGATTTTCAAAAATCTATTCGAAAAAAAAGAATTGTTTATAAGGTGACTGTATCTTTGCTCTTCAACAGGTTAATTGATAATTTGATTTGGGGAGTATTAATCTTTACGACTATATCAGTCCCATTAAATGATAACAATTATTTAGGTATAT
>CAZRVA010000014.1:0-15247 GCA_964603255.1 uncultured Chitinophaga sp. | reverse complement strand
GGTATATCGTATATTTTGTTAGCCTTAGTAACAATTTGGATTTCAGTAGGATTGTTTTTTATGAATAAACTCGTTTTAATAAAAGGTATTGATGAGGTGGAGAATCGAAAAAAAATTATCGAAATCTTTAATCAAAAATACGCCTCTATGCAGCTTTATTATTCTGGACAAAACATCATCCATTATCAAGACGAAAAATCTATATTGTTGCGTTGGGGACAGCAAATAACCTTAATTTATAACGGAACCGATTTTTTCATAAATCTCGCAACGCTTGGTCGTCATGACATTAAATCCCCATTCCATGCAATATCGAATTATTGTTTCTTGAAAAACTTAAAAAGAAAATTTGAAACAGATCTTTCGTCAACAAAGAATATTTGAAAGAGGATATACTAATGATATATGTAGCACGATTCAGTTTTCGATATGCATTGATTTAGCATGAAACTAGATATTAATCAGCTTTAATAACTACATAAAAAAAATGACAATAACCGAAAGCCATAAAACTGACCTCTTAGATAATGGTTTCACAACCGTTGATAGTATCTACTCCGAAAAAGAAATAGAACAAATTTTGTTCGCTATAAACCAAGCCGATAGTGACAAAGAAACATTCAGGAAATCAGTCGACCTTTTTGCAATTAGGCAGTTTTTAAAGGAAGTTCCAAAGGTGATAAATTTGGTATTTAACGACAAATTGAAAAACTTAGTTAAACAACTTTTTGGCGACAATTACTTCGTAGTTAAAAGCATTTATTTTGATAAACCAGAATGCTCAAATTGGTATGTTTCATACCACCAAGATTTGACAATTTCTGTTAATAAAAAAGTAGAACTTGAAAACTTTGGACCTTGGACAACAAAGCAAAATCAATATTCAGTTCAACCCCCAATTTGCATATTGGAAAATATTTATACTATTAGGATTCATCTTGATGATACAGACGAAAATAATGGTGCCTTGAAAGTAATTCCCAAATCACATTTAAAGAAAATTTACAGACCTGAAACAATTGATTTGACTGCGGAAGTGGAAAAGATATGTATTGTAATCAAAGGTGGAGTTATGATAATGAAACCGTTAATTTTGCATAGTTCAAACAGAACAACTAACAATAAAAAAAGACGGGTAATACATATTGAATTTTCAAATCAAGAATTACCAACAGAATTAGAATGGGCAGAGCGACTGAGTTTATAAAAAGTCTACTGTTTAAAATTCCCGCCTATGTATAACACCATTTTCAATTACACTTTAATTGATTATTACCTATGAATAACCTTTCGTTTTGAATATATGGTTTTTTGCTCATTTACACCGACTCTGACAAGTTTGTGTCGATATGAGAATTCGTCCCGTTTATTATATTTCACTAAATATAGTCACTGATAAACCATGAAACTACAATACGTATTTGCTGTAATCTTCCTTCAGTTGTTGGCCAGAGTTTCCTTAGCACAGTCTATTAACGTGGAAAAGGATAAGTTTCCGGGAACAAAGAAGCTTGAGGTAAAATCATTTAATGGCTGTTGTGCTCAAAAAGGATATAGGGCCATTTATGTTTTCGATAGTATTGGTCGTGCAATAAAATCTTACAATTATTTTAAAAGAAAACTTTTAGCTGCATACGAGTATCGATACAACGAACGAGGATTGTTAAGCGAAAAAAAATCAGTTTTCGATATCAATAGAAATGCTCAAAATGATTACACTAAATTCATTTACCAATTCGATACTATGGGAAGGTTAGTTAATAAAACAGAACAGCACGATAATGGGGTTCATATTACTTTGTATGGAAAATTCGATTCATTAAACAACCCCATGCTTCTAGTAAAAATTTTTAACAACAGCACAATTGTTGAAAGAATAAACTATAACGCTAATGGGCAACCTATACAAATACAAACAAGCGAGAACGATACCATAACCCAAATAGAAGATAGGAAATACAATGCGTTTGGTGATATTGTTTACAGCAACATACCAACATTACAAGATAAAGAAACTGGTAAGATGATGATGATTTTGGGCGGTAACCGACATTTGTATGAGGAAGCATACGTTTATACTTACGATGAACAAAATCGTTGGGTAGAAAAGTATGTAGTTTACAACAACAAAAAAGTGTTAATGGAAAAGAGGGCTTATAAATAGTATATAAGCACATATTACAAAAAAGGCTGTCAAACATTTCTGTCGACAGCCTTTTACTGTTTTTATCTGCATGTATATTATTGTATACCGTGCATCATTTTCTTTAGTTGATTTGAGATAATTAATACAATCAAGCCTAAACCAATTACCACACCTGATATGATAGCAAAAATGGTTAAAGCGCCCATGGTAGCAAAGAATTGTACCAAATAACCAGAAAGGAAGTTGGCAATAAAACTACTTAAGAACCAAACCCCCATCATTAAAGAACCTAAACGGATTGGGGCTAACTTGGTAACCATAGATAAACCAACAGGTGATAAACAAAGCTCGCCCATGGTGTGAATTAAATAGGTTCCAATTAGCCACATGATGTTTGCTTTAACAGCAGTATCAGCAACATCGCCACCACGCTCTAGTGCAGCGCCAATCATTAAAAAGAAACCTACACCTAATAAAATCATACCTAAAGCCATTTTAATAATGGTATTAGGCTCTTTACCACGTTTACCTAACCATGTCCATAAAATGGTAAATATTGGTCCTAACAAAACAATAAACAACGGATTAACCGATTGGAACCATGATGTAGGAACAGTCCAATCACCAATACCACGATCTATAAAACGATCGGTATATAACGAAATAGAACTACCGGCTTGCTCAAAACCTGCCCAGAAGAAAATGTTAAACAACATCATAATTACGATAACACGCAAACGATCTTTTTCTTCTTTGGTCATTGGCGGATCTACAGTTCCTTCGGCAGCTGCTTTGGCTTTTAATAATTTTGCGCCTGGCTCTTTACCTAGATCACCAAGGTATTTTTGGCCCATGATGTTAAACATCAACTGCCCCAAAACCATACCAATACCTGCAGCTAAAAAGCCATAGTTAAATCCATAAGAAGTAACATTACCGGCAGTGTCTTTTACTGCAAAAAAGTCTTCGGCTAAAAATCCGCAAACCAATGGTGCTAAAAATGCACCTAAGTTTATCCCCATGTAAAAAATGGTAAATGCAGAATCCTTGCGGTTATCGCCTGCTGGGTATAATTGACCAACAATGGTTGAAATATTGGGCTTAAAGAAACCGTTACCAATAATCAATAAAATCAAACCTAAATAAAATGGCATAAGTGCATTGGCCGAAGAAAAGAACAAACTGAATTGTCCTAAAGCCATCATAATACCACCTATAGTAATAGATTTACGCTGACCCATGTAGTTATCAGCTAACCATCCACCAAAAATTGGTGTTAAGTAAACCAAACCTGTGTATATACCGTACAATAAACCTGCGTTGGCATCATCAAAACCCAAACCACCTTCAATAGTGGCTTTTGTTAGGTATAAGGTAAGCAAACCACGCATACCGTAGTAGCTGAAACGTTCCCACATTTCTGTGGCAAATAAAAGGTATAAACCTTTTGGATGTCCTGTATTTGATTGACTCATTTTTTAAGAATTATAAAGATGCAATATAAAATTATGGTTGATTTATGCAAACTCAGTTTAATAGGGTTAATCCCAACATCACAAAGTACAGTAAAACAATGGTTCCAAAAATTGTAGCAATGATAAATAACATATCTACAATGGGTTTAAGTTTTGGATGCATTACAGTTTTTCTAAAATATATCTAGTCATGCGTTCGTATAGATGCAAACGTGTTTTGGCACCGCCAATACCGTGGTTCTTGTTCGGGTAAAACTCGCTGTCAAATTTTACACCTTTATTTATCATGGCATTTACCATTTCTACTGCATTCTGAAAATGTACATTGTCATCAGCAGTTCCATGTATAATTAAATAGTTGCCTTTAATTTTTTCTACATGATTAATTGGAGAATTGTCGTCATAGTTGGTGCCGTTTTCTTGTGGCGTGCGCATAAAACGTTCGGTATAAATATTATCGTAGTATTTCCAGTTGGTTACCGGAGCTACAGCAATAGCAGTTTTAAACACATCTGCTCCTTTGCTAATACCTAGGCTCGACATGTATCCGCCAAAACTCCAACCCCAAATACCAATACGCGATGCATCTACATAAGGAAGTTTACCTAGTTCTTTTGCTACGAAAATTTGGTCTTCTATTTCGTATTTACCCAATTGCAAGTAGGTAACTTTTTTAAATGCTTCTCCTTTAAAACCAGTTCCCCTGCCATCAACACAAACAATAATGTAGCCTTTGGCGGCAAGCATTTGATACCAGAAATAGTTTCCTCCCATCCAACGGTTAACTGCCAGTTGGTGACCAGGTCCACCATAAACATACATTAAAACCGGGTGTTTTTTATTGGCATCAAATTGTTTTGGTTTAATGATAAATGCATTTAAGTTTTCGCCATACGCATTTTTGTATGTTACCATCTCTGCATTAGCAATCGGATACTGTTGTAATTTATTTACCAATGCTTTATTGTCTTCTAATACGCGTACTTCTTTGCCATCTGCATTACACAAAGCGTAATAACTTGGCGTATTAATGCTCGAGTTGCTCAACATAAAATAGCTAAAATCTGCATTAAATGTGGCGCTATTCCACCCTTTACGAGCTGTTAGTTGTTTTTTGTTTTTGCCATCAATTCCAATAGCGTATACATATCTTTCTGTTGAGTTAATTTCTGAAGTGCTAATGTATAACATTTTTGTTTTTGGATTGATGCCATAAAACTGATCAACATCCCAATTGCCTTGTGTAATTTGTTTAATAATTTTTCCGTTGATGTTGTAGTGGTACAAATGGTTCCAACCACTTTTTTCGCTGTTCATAATAAACGATTTTCCATCTGTCAAAAATGTAATTTCAGGTACATCAATGTAGGCTTTATTTTCTTCCGTATAAATGGTTTGGGTTGAACCATTTTTAGTATTGGCCATTAACAATTCTAATTTGTTTTGAAGCCTATTCATACGCTGAATGCAAAGCGTATTTTCATCTTGTGTCCACTGTATGCGTGGGATGTAAATGTCTGTTTCTTCACCGATATTTATTTTTGCATTACTACCTGTATTAAAGTTGTAAGCATATATTTCAATGATTGAATTTGCTTCTCCGGCTTTAGGATATTTAAACTTATAGTCCTCAGGATAAAGTTTGCCATACATAGGCATATTAAACTCGCGTACTGCACTTTCGTCAAACCTGTAATAAGCCAGTTGTGTACCGTTTTTATTCCAATAAAAACCTTTGCTTAACGCAAATTCTTCTTCATAAACCCAATCGGTAGCGCCATTAATAATACTGTTGGTTTTACCATCGGTGGTAATTTGGGTTTCTTTATTCGTGCTTAAATCAAACACAAACAAATTATTGTTTTTAACGTAGGCTAATTTGCTTCCATCAGGCGAAAACTCGGCCAACATTACCTGATCGGTAATAGGCTGAGAAAGTTTTTTAGAGGCCAAATCAAATACATAAATACTTGCTGCAAAAGAGTGACGATAAATTTGTTTGAAGTTGGTTTGCAGTAATATTTTTTGTTCGTTATCACTAAACGAATAGGAGAAACCATTGATGTTTACATCAGTTTTTCTTAAAATGGTATCCACCACATTACCATCAGCAAATGCATATTTAATAATGTTTTCAAATTTGTCTTGAGCAGAGTAATACTTGCCTTCATTCATAGAGTTAAATCCGGCAACACCTCTGGCATTAAAGGTTCCTTTTGTCCAGATGTCTTCTAATGTAATCTCCTGCGCTCTGGAAATAACCACAGAGGCACAAAGGCACAAGGTTAATATAATTTTATTTTTCATATCCATTAATAAGTCTTTTAAATCCATCAATTAGCCTAGGGGTATTAAAGTTAATCAGCAATCCGAGACGTTTGTTATATAGTTTAAGGTAGGTAAGTAATTGAGCATGATGCACAGGTAGTATTTCTTCTACGGCTTTCAGTTCAATAATTATCTCATTTTCAACAACAATATCCATTCTAAACTCAGCATCTAGTTTTTCATTTTTGTAAACTATTGGCAACGAAACTTGACGTTGGTAGGAGATTCCTTTATTCATTAACTCTTTGCATAAGCAAATTTCATAAACACTTTCAAGAAGTCCAGGTCCAAGTTGTTTGTGTACCTCTATGGCCGAATCAAGTATTACTTTTCTTAAATTATTTCTTTCTTTTTCCAACATTCTTTGTGTCTCTGTGCCTCTGTGGTTATAATTGTATATGCAATATAACAAAGTAACCGAAACGCAAATAAACACCTTTCAGCAAATAGTTGGGCAACCGTTTGTAATAATTAACGATGAGGATAAGTTGCATTACGCGCATGATTATACAGAGGATTTGCAGTACATGCCTGAGGTTGTGGTAAAGCCTAAAACAGCTGAAGAGGTAGCTGCGGTTGTTAAAGTTTGTTATGAGCATAATATTCCTATTACGCCTCGTGGTGCCGGCACAGGTTTAAGTGGAGGCGCTTTGCCTGTTTATGGCGGTGTGGTTATTGCCATGAGCCGTATGAATAACATCATCGACATTGATGAACGTAATTTTCAGGTTACGGTTGAACCCGGTGTGATTAATGAAAACTTACAACAAGCTGTTAAAGAAAAAGGATTGTTTTACCCGCCCGACCCTGCCAGTAAAGGCAGTTGTTTTTTAGGCGGAAATATTGCCCACGCTAGTGGTGGTCCGCGTGCATTAAAATACGGCACTACCCGCGATTATGTGTTGAATTTAGAAGTAGTTTTACCAACCGGAGAAATCATTTGGACAGGTGCAAATACCCTTAAATACTCAACGGGTTACAACTTAACCCATTTGTTTATTGGTAGTGAAGGAACTTTAGGAATAGTAACCAAAATGGTACTAAAACTTATTCCTTATCCGCAACAAACATTATTAATGCTAGCACCATTTTCTTCACCCGAAAAAGCATGCGAAGCGGTAAACGGTATTTTTTTAGCCGGATGTAATCCTAGTGCTTGCGAGTTTGTAGAGCCAGAAGGATTCAGGCTTTCTGCAGAAATGTTAAATATGAATTTTAGCATTGACGATGGTGTTGAAGCCTATTTATTGATTGAAGTTGATGGAAACGATATGGATGCGATGCTTGCCGAATGTGAGCAAATAAGTGATGTGTTGTATGCCCACGAAAGTGGGGAAGTATTGTTTGCACAAACTACCGATGAAAAAGAATATTTCTGGAAATTACGTAGAAGTATTGGAGAGGCTACCAAACACAACAATACTTATAAAGAAGAAGATACCGTTGTGCCAAGAGCGGAATTGCCTAAACTTTTTAGTGGCGTAAAAGCAATTGGTAAAAAGTATGGTTTCAGAACGGTTTGTTATGGACATGCGGGGGATGGAAATTTACATGTAAATATTTTAAAAGACGATTTATCAGATGGATTTTGGAACATTACTTTGCATGGAGCAATTGTTGAAATATTTGAATTATGTAAAGCACTAAAAGGAACCATTAGTGGTGAGCATGGTATTGGTCTTGTTCAAAAGCCATATATGAACGTAGTAATGCCCGAAATTCAATTGGATTTAATGCGCAGAATAAAACAAGCTTTCGACCCGAAAGGATTACTTAACCCTGGGAAAATATTTTAGTAGAGAAAATTATTGGACGTTTTAGATAAACAAAAAAGGCATTCATTACGAATGCCTTTTTTGTAATATGTTTTGTTATTGATTACTCAACAATAAACTTACGAGTTACTTTGTACTCACCTGCTTCAACTGTGTAGAAATAAACACCAGCTTTTGCAGAAGCCATGTTGATATCGAAGTTGTTTAAACCAGCAGGGCTGTTAGCAAATGTATTGCTGTAAACAGTTTGACCAATCATGTTAACTACACTGATTTTAACATCAGCAGCGCGGTTTAATTTAACCGGGATAGTTGAAGTTGCATCAAACGGATTTGGATAGTTTTGCTCTAATGAGAACAATTCGTTGTTTTCTTTTACACCAACAACAGCTCTATCAAAAATATCTTCAACTGGAATTTGGTAGTAAACAATATCGAAAGGACCAACTTTAGATGGGTTATCTGTAGCATCAAAGAAACCTTGAGTTAAGGTATTCATAAAAGTGATGTGTAATGCACTGCTGCAATCTGCTGCAACACTCGCAAATACTTGTTCTTCACTTAAACCAATTGTTGCTGTTAAGTTTAAAGGAGCAGACCAAGTTGCACCGTTATCAGTAGATGTAGTTACATAAATATCGTAGAAACCTTGACTTTGTTGATCTAAATCGTTGTCGGTTAAACCTTGGTAAACTAAATAAACGGTATCACCACTGTTTACTGCATAAGGAGCAGTTGCTAATCTGCTTAGGTTGCCATATCTGGTTCTGTCATCAAGAACAGAACCAACAACTAAGTCTTCGTCACCGTCTGTAGGATCTTCAGGAGAGAAACCGGCTACAACAATGCTATCTGGGCGACCTTCGTACCAATATGCAATCGTGTTTTGACCAGGGAAGTAGCTGTAAGTTGTGTTGTTAGTATCGTTATCAAACATACGGCCAATTGCCCAGAAACAATGCGCCTTACCTGAGTTATCTAAAGTAACAGACATTGAACCATCTGTACTTAATGGTGTATCAAGTACCAATTGACGGAAGTTAAATGCAGGAACTGGGAACGAATCAATAATAGTTTTTGTCCAAGTTCCACCGTTGTCAGATGATTTCCATAAGGCGATATCATCTGTTAGGCCACCCATTAAAATGGCAACATTGTTTCCTTTTGATGCAATGGCATAGTTATCTCCACCACCAGTGTAGTAGCGTGTGCTATCGTAGCCGGGTAGGGTTTGGTTAACAACATCCCAAGTATTTGTGCGTAAGTTTAAACGAGAATAAACCTGTGGAGCACGAACTCCGCTTTTGAAAACACGACCTGGTTGACGGCTAGATGAATCAGTGTAAGAAGCAATAACAATCATATAATCGCCAGAAACAGCAGTACGTGGCCATAAAACACCAGGTAAAGATTGAACAGTGTCTAACACACTAACGCCATTCCATGTGTTTGAGCCAATAGAACCATTGGTATTAAACAACATACCGCCAGAGTATCCACTTGAATCCACTTTGTGAGATAACACAATTTCGTTCCCTGAGGTTGGATCGTAATCAAAGTTTGGATAACCGGTTCTTCTGTTTTCAATTCTGTTTTTTGAAACAGTTCCCCATGCAGTACCATCAAAGTGGTTGTAACCTGTACCACGACCTAAATATCCAGTTCCAGAACCATCAGAGGATGTTGTCCAGATTACAGATTTTTTCCCGTTAGGGTAAGTAATAATACGTCTGTAAGTTGATGCATTAGTAGGGCGATCAAATTCCGTTTGGCCAACAACTACCCACGTAGAGTTTTTGCCATAACCTTTTCCTGTTGTGCCTATTTTTTTGCTGGTTTGTTTGTTAACCACAGGCGAAACAGGTGTGTAATCGGCTGTTTTGTTGCTGGTTGTTTTGCTCAGGTGCTCCTGCCCGGTTGTTTTAGGAGCTTGGGCACTAGCAGCAAAGCTTGCTGCTAATAATCCTAATAAGTAGAATTTTTTCATTGGTGTATTTGTGTTTAGTTAATGTTGTTTTTTCTAAAAAATAAAATGTATAAAAGATTTTACTAAAGTGTAAAGAAAAAGTTAACAATGCTTAAATATTACAAAAACCTCCTCAAAATGTTTTAAATGAAGAGTATCGCTTGGGCAACATTGGTTGCACCAGCTAGTTTTCAACACCACCAAAAAAGTTTTAGTTAATGAGTAAATTAGCCCTCCAATTTCACGAAAAATTATAATGTCTCAGTTTTCTCATTTACACGTTCATACACAATTTTCATTGCTAGATGGTGCTGCCGAAATAGGTAAACTCTATAAAAAAGCTGTTGCTGATAATATGCCAGGCTTAGCCATTACAGATCATGGTAACATGTTTGGCGCGTTTAAATTTGTGGCTGAGGCATACAAGCACAAAGGTGCTGATGGTAAGCCATTGGTTAAGCCAATTGTTGGTTGTGAATTTTATGTGGTAGCAGACAGGCATAAAAAAACATTTACTAAAGAAGATAAAGACAAACGATTTCATCAACTGTTATTGGCCAAAAACGAAGAAGGTTATCGTAATTTGGTTAAGTTGTGCTCTTTAGGTTTTATGGAAGGGATGTACAGTAAATATCCCCGTATTGATAAAGAACTAATATTAAAATACCACAAAGGTTTGATTGCCACTACGTGTTGTATAGGTGCGATGGTTCCTAAAGCAATTTTGCGTAACGGAGAAGAGGAAGGAGAGAGGGAATTTAAATGGTGGCTTGATTTATTTGGTGATGATTACTACGTTGAGTTACAACGACACGATATTCCGGAACAAAATAAAGTGAACGAAGTGTTGTTGAAATTTGCTGCTAAACACAATGTTCCCATCATTGCTTCAAACGATTCGCATTATGTTGACCAGGCTGATGCCAACGCGCATGATATTTTACTTTGCATAAATACAGGCGAAAAACAAAGCACGCCAACCAATAAGGAGTTTAGCGATGATGAAGCTTTTCCCAAAGGAACACGTTTCGCTTTTGCTAACGATCAATTTTATTTCAAAAAAACAGAAGAGATGAGCAAGCTCTTCAGCGATATTCCGCAAGCTATTGATAACACCAATATGATTGTGGATAAGGTAGAATTGTTAGATTTAAAACGCGATATCCTCTTGCCAAATTTCCCTATGCCACCGGGTTTCGATTCGCAAATGGATTACCTGGAACATCTAACATGGACTGGCGCAAAAGAGCGTTATGTAGAAATTACTCCCGAGATTGAAGAGCGATTAAAGTTTGAATTGCACACCATCCGTACTATGGGTTTTGCAGGTTACTTTTTAATCGTATCCGATTTTATAAAAGCAGGCCGTGATATGGGTGTGTTTATCGGTCCAGGTCGTGGTTCTGCTGCCGGAAGTGTGGTAGCTTATTGCATTGGTATCACCAATATAGATCCTATCAAATACCAACTCCTTTTCGAACGTTTCTTAAATCCGGATCGTAAATCAATGCCCGATATTGATACGGATTTTGATGATGAAGGAAGACAACGTGTAATTGATTATGTGGTTGATAAATACGGAAAAAATCAGGTAGCACAAATTGTTACTTATGGCAGTATGGCTGCTAAAATGAGTATAAAAGATGTGGCGCGTGTGCTTGATTTACCATTGCAAGATAGTAACATGCTAGCCAAGTTGGTACCAGAAAAACCGGGTATTTCACTAAATAGAGTACTTACTGCACCTATTGATGGTGAAGGCAGTTTAAAGGAAAAAGAAGGTTTAGTTGCTGAAGATATTGAGTCGGTAAAAAAGTTACGCGAGTATCATCAGGGTAACGATGAAAAAGCAAAAGTTTTAAAAGAAGCGTTGATTCTTGAAGGCTCTGTTCGAGGAACCGGTGTGCATGCTGCAGGTATCATTATTGCGCCAAGCGATTTAACAGATTTGATTCCAATGGCCGTATCAAAAGATTCTGATTTGTTACTTACGCAGTATGATGGAAAAGTAATTGAAGATGCAGGTGTTATTAAGATGGATTTCTTGGGCTTAAAGAACTTAACCATCATTCGCGATGCACTTAGATTAATCAAACAAAACCACGGAATTGATATTGACATTGATGCCATTCCGTTAGATGATAAAGCTACTTTAGATTTATTTGCACGAGGTGAAACAAACGGTACTTTTCAGTTTGAAAGTGCTGGTATGCAGAAGTACCTAAAAGAGTTAAAGCCCGATAGGTTTGAAGATTTAATTGCCATGAATGCCTTGTATCGTCCGGGACCATTGGCATACATTCCTAACTTTATTAACCGTAAACACGGTAAAGAGGAGGTAGTGTATGATTTGGCCGATATGGAAGAGCACTTAAAAGATACCTATGGTATTACGGTGTATCAAGAGCAGGTGATGTTGCTTTCGCAAAAGTTGGCCAACTTTACCAAAGGTGATGCCGATGTGTTGCGTAAAGCTATGGGTAAAAAAGATCGTAAAACGCTGGATAAGTTAAAGCCTCAGTTTATTGAAGGTGCATCAGCAAAAGGTCACGACCCTAAAGTACTTGAAAAAATTTGGACAGATTGGGAAGCATTTGCTTCCTATGCATTTAATAAATCTCACTCTACTTGTTATGCTTTTGTGGCGTTTCAAACCGGATATTTAAAAGCGCATTACCCGGGCGAATACATGAGTGCTTTGCTTACCAATAACCAAAGTAACATCGATAAGGTTACCTTCTTTATGGAAGAGTGTAAGCGTATGGGCATTAACGTGCTTGGTCCTGATGTAAACGAATCGCAGGTGAATTTTGCCGTAAATAAAAAGGGTGAAATACGATTTGGATTAGGCGCAATAAAAGGAGTAGGAGAGGGCGCAGTTCACGAATTGATTGCAGAACGTGATGCGAATGGACCGTTTACTTCTATTTTCGATTTAACTAAACGCGTAAGTTCTCGTTCTGTAAATAAAAAGACCTTAGAAGGTTTAGCTTTTGCCGGTGCGTTTGATAGTTTCCCCAATGTACATCGTGCACAATATTTTCATCCGGAGGAAGGCGATGAGCCAAACTTGCTTGAAAAAGCCATACGTTATGCCAATAATGCTGCTGCCAATGAAAATGCAAATCAACAATCTTTGTTTGGCGGAACCACAACAGTAACCTTGGCAGAACCAACAATACCAGCCTGTGAGCCTTGGGGGTTGATGAAAAAATTACACAAGGAAAAAGAAGTGGTGGGTATGTATTTAAGCGGACACCCTTTAGATGATTATAAAATAGAATTTAAAAACTTTGTAAGTACCAATATTTCCGAACTTGAGGATAAAAAAGGTGTGGAAGTTAGTATTGCAGGCGTTGTGATTGATTGTTACGAAAAGGTAAGTCAGAAAAACAACAAACCTTATGGCGGATTTACCATAGAGGATTATAGCGGATCGACCAAAATAATGATGTGGAGCGAAGATTACTTAAAGTACAAACACTTTATTAGCGTGGGGCAAATGTTGTTTTTAAAGGGCATGATGAAACCACGATTTAATAGCGAAGACCAATTTGAGTTTAAAGTAAACAGCATGACATTATTGGCTGATGTACGCGAAAAAATGTTGACTTCGGTTTTGGTAAATATTAAAACGGAAAGGGTGCAACAACATTTTGTGCAGGAGTTTTTTCAGTTGCTCGACCACAGCAAAGGCAATGCACTGGTTAAGCTAAATATTATTGATGAAAAACAAAAGATAGTGGTATCGGCTGCATCGCGCAGGTTTAAAATTAACTTTGATAACGATACCATGAAACGTTTTGATGAATTGGAATTGGATTATAAAATTAATGGATAGCTAACTTGATTAACACGGTGTTGATTTAACTTTAGTTTTTAAAGTCTTTCGCTTCTGAGTTTCCTGATGGTCGTATGGAGTTTGCTTCGCAAATATGCGCTCACAGAAAACTCAGAATTACACAGAAGTTTGCTTCGCAAAGATACAGCCTCCTCGAGCAGGCACAGACAGGAGCGTCTGTTGTGTGCTTTGGGTTGGTTGTGTGGTGGTGCATGTATCGAGAGGTGGAATTTGTAAAGACAGCGCTCGAATCTTTGAAATACGCTACGTTCATTATCTAACTTTTAACGTTAGACAGACCGCATACATAAGTATTTTGGCCTATTATTCATCAACCCTAATAACCAAAACTTATGAGCACATTAACTGCCAAAAAGCAAATGCTTTAAACTTTGGAATTATTATTGAATATTGCAGTAGAAAACAAAACAACATAAACACATAAAATTATGGCATTAGAAATAACAGACAGCAACTTTGAAGAGTTGGTATTAAAAAGCGACAAACCTGTATTGGTAGATTTTTGGGCAGAATGGTGTGGTCCTTGCCGCATGGTTGGTCCGGTTGTAGAAGAAATTGCTAAAGAATACGAAGGCAAAGCAATAGTTGGTAAATTAAACGTTGACCATAACCCTAAAGTGGCAACTGATTTTGGTATCATGAGTATTCCTGCTTTATTGTTCTTTAAAAACGGACAGGTAGTAGACAAACAAGTTGGTGCAGTACCAAAACATGTTTTAGTAAATAAATTAGAAGGCCAAATGGCTTAATTCAAAAGTTATTATAATAAAAAACGCCCCGAACAGCATGTTCGGGGCGTTTTTGTTAATTGGTTATTCGTTGTCGTCTAGCTCTTTAATGGCATCATCCAACATTTGGTTGATGTAGGCCTTGTCTTTATCGCTTAACGAAGTGCGTGTATTGGCAATCTCTTTGAGTTTTTTGTATACAATACGTTTGCGCGCCTCAATGGCAACCCAAGTTACATAGTTTCTGTTTCTATCGTTTTGAAATACTTTTTGCTCAATCAATTGTACTTCTACCAAAGTTTGGTTGGTTACTTCACGCGTAAGCTGCTGAAAACGTTCGTTAAAATCGCCCATGTTGTCTCCAACCACGCGTTCGCCTTTGTAATTTTCGCTTACGTTTTTTAACTGTGTTTGAACCGATGCTGCCAAGCGTTGTTTTGCACTGAGCATGGCTTTGTCTTTACTTGTTTCCAAATTCATACTTTCGCCACTGGCCACAGCCCTAAACCAGCGTTTATTGCCTTCGTATTTATTTCCGCTAAAGGGAGTTTTAACTTCACTCATGCCCTCCATTTTGGTTTTACAAGCAGTAAAAACAGTGGTAATAATTAGGGCTGCAAAAATGTATTTTTTCATAACTACAGAAGTTTTTAGGTTTTATCTAAATATCATGCCAAATATACAACTTAAAAATACCCATAGTCGATTTAACTTTAATCTGTTTTTTGCGGTGTAGGCAATTCTCCTAGATGGCTATTTTTATATACTAAACCATAGTAGCAGGCCCAAGCAACTAACTGAACTCTATTATTACAATTTACCTTAGTGGTAAGTTTTTGAATATAAGTTTCTACAGTTTTTGAGGATAAACCACCCAATTCTTCAGAAATTAACTTTGATGTTTTTCCCTCCGCTAGTTTATTTAAAATTTCAATTTCTCTTCCATCGATTTGAATTTTTGTACCAT
>CAZRVA010000013.1:36444-38990 GCA_964603255.1 uncultured Chitinophaga sp. | reverse complement strand
CTCCTAAAAAAGTTGTAGCTAAAAAAGTAGCAGCGAAACCTGCTCCTAAAAAAGCAGTAACAAAAAAAGTAGTGGCTAAACCTGCTCCTAAAAAAGTTGTAGCTAAAAAAGTAGTGGCTAAACCCGCTCCTAAAAAGGTTGTTTCTAAACCAGTAGTAAAAACTGTTGCTAAGCCAGTAGTTAAACCTGCTCCTAAAAAAGAAGTTGTGGTTGCTAAACCTGCTGTTAAAGCAGAAGTAAAATCAACTCCAAAACCAGCAGCTAAACCAGCTAAAGTGAGTAAGAAAGTAGAAGCTGCTCCGGTTGTTAATCCAATTCAAAAAATATTGGAGAAAAAAGAACAAGTAGAAAGAGCAGTTGCCGCAAAACCGGTTCACTTTGTTGAGAAAAAAGATGCATTAGAAAAAGCTACAGAAGCAAAACGTTATAGCGATGCGGACCTCGCAGAGTTCAAAGACATCATCAACAAAAAATTGGAAGTTGCTCGTAAAGAGTTAGCAGACTTAATGGATCAAATGCAAAATCCAGGCATGAATGCCGGTGATGATACGGACAACTCTTATAAAACTGCTGAAGATGGTTCATCAAGCCAAGAGAAAGAATACATTGCTCAGTTGGCTGCCCGTCAGAAAAAGTTTATCGAGAACTTAGAAAATGCAATGGTTCGTATCGAGAATAAAACTTATGGCATTTGTAAAGTTACAGGTAAGTTAATTCCAAAAGAAAGATTGCGTGCTGTGCCACATACTACTTTAAGTATGGAAGCTAAATTACAACAGTACAAGTAATACAATACATATTGAACATAAAAAGCGTCTCGAAGTTACATTCGGGACGCTTTTTTTATGCCAACTTATGCAGTAGAAGGTGAAGGATGAGCCGAACTACCTGCATTAGTTGGCATAACCCCGATTTAGAAAATCATCTTTGGGTTGAAGTGTAACGAAAGCCCAAAGGGTGATTTTCTTATATCGTTTATCTCATTTGTAACCCAAATGAATAATATGGGTTTATGCCAAATATTTCCATTTATCCCCATATCCAAACTTTTATCTATTTCAGTTGGTTTTAAGTATTTTACCTCATTTCTTTACAAAACCATATACTACCTAACATATGAAAAAACTTTTACTACTTTGTATATGCATAAGCATTACTGCTTTATCATACAGTCAACAATTAGAATTTCCACGTGCAGAAAAAATTCCGCATAAAACCTACATACACAACGATACTCTGGTTGATAATTACTTTTGGATGCGCGACAAGTACAGCGTTGAAGTAGTAAACTATTTATATGCAAATAACGCTCATGCAGATGCGGTAATGAAACCATCGGCCATATTACAAAAGGTTATTTACGATGAAATGCGTGCGCGATTAGTAGAAGCAAGGGATACACGTCCATCAAAAAACAAAAACTATTATTACTACTCGCGCACTGTAAAAGATAAAGACTATCCTGCCATATTCAGAAAAAAAGATTCGCTTACCGCAAAAGAACAATTGGTGTTAGATTTAAATATGCTAGCACAGCAATACATGTATTTTTCGCTTCTTGTTTCTAGTATCAGTCCAAACCAAAGCCTATTTGCCTATGCCATTGATAATAAAGGAAATAATATTGGCAAATTATTTATTAAACATATAGATGGCGATTCACTATTAACCGATACCATTCCGGCCATCACTTCATTTATTTGGGCTGAAGATAACCGCACCTTTTATTACACCACACCTGAGCCAAAAACCAATAGGGCATACAGAGTTTACCGACATATTTTAGGCAATCACTTTAGTACAGACGAATTGATATTGGAAGAACCCGACAAAACTATTCAAATTGGGTTAGGTAAAACTTCATCAAAACAATACATCACCATTAATTTAGGAAAAACCAAAAGCAACGAGGAATATTATTTATCCGCTCACGATAATAAAAGTAAACCTGTTTTGTTTTTAAAACGAAAACCTGATTTATTATATAGCATCAACCATTACGAAGGCAACGAATTTTACATTACTACAAACCACCAAGCCATTAACTACAAACTGGTAAAAACGCCAATTGCAGTAACCGATCCGGCCAAATGGGAAACCATCATACCACACCGAAAAAACGTATTACTTCAGTCGGCCGTGTTACTCAAAAATTATTTAATTTATGAAGAGAAAGAAAATGCACAAGAGCGCATCATCATAAAAAGCAGAACAAGTGGCATTACCGATACCGTAAAAACAAACCTATCGGTTTATAGCATTGGATACGACTTTTTAGAGTATGATTATGAAACATCAAACAGTATACAATACAGTGTAACAAATGATATTGAACCTACAACTACATACGAGTATAATTTAACTGATAAAACTTCAAAATTCATAGAACGCGATAGCATCAACGAACCTTATCAATCATCTAAATACGAAACCAAAAGAGTGTATGCACCTTCGCATGATGGTGTATTGGTTCCATTAACTATTACGTATAAAAAAGGGCTAATTTTAAATGGCAATAACCCAACATTATTAACCGGATATGGTAG
>CAZRVA010000013.1:0-36344 GCA_964603255.1 uncultured Chitinophaga sp. | reverse complement strand
GGTTCTGCAGGAGGTTTATTAGTAGGTGCAGTTGTAAATATGCGCCCCGATTTATTTAAATGTGCAGTAGCCAATGTTCCTTTTGTTGATGTAATAAATACCATGTTGAATGAGAGTATTCCGCTCACCACTTTTGAGTTTGAGGAATGGGGTAATCCAAAACAAAAGAAATATTATGATTACATGAAATCGTACTCGCCATACGATAATGTAGAAGCCAAAAACTATCCAGCATTACTGGTAACTGCAGGATACAATGATGCCCAAGTGGGTTATTGGGAACCTGCAAAATGGGTGGCCAAATTGCGCGAACTGAAAACAGACACCAACCAGATATTATTAAAAACCAACATGGAAGGCGGACATGGTGGTGCTTCTGGAAGATACGCTGCGCTTAAAGAAAGAGCATTTATTCAAGCTTTTATTATGCACCAATTGGGTGTTAAAGAAAACTACATTATGCTTAAAGGTAAGGTAGTTGATATACACAACAACCCAATAGAATATGCAAATATTTATATAGAAAAAACCGGTGTGGGAACCAACAGCAATACTGAAGGTGAGTTTACACTCAGACTAAAAAGCACCGATAATGAGCACATTGTAGTGCAAAGTATTGGGTTTGAAAAGCAGCGTGTGAAGATTGATATGAATACCCGAACAACCGATTTAATTGTAAAATTAAAGAGTGAAGTCCTTTTGTTAAAAACTGCATTGGTTACTGCCGATGGCAAAGATCCTGCAATTGGTATCATAAAAAAAGCCATAAGGATGCGTAAGCAGAACTATGATAAAGTAAATAGTTTTTCGGCTGATGTATACATGAAAGGCACAACTAAACTTGATGAGATTCCTAAAAAAATTCCTTCCTTTTTAAAATTAATAAACAATGGTGATGAAGAGAAAATTGACTCAAGTTTACTCGGCTTGTTGTACCTTTCTGAATCTGTTGCCAAATACAATTTTGAAAAGCCGGACAAGGTAAAGGAAACCATGATAGCCTCACGTGTAGCAGGACAAAAACAAGGCTTTAGTTTTAACCGTGTGGAGGATGTATTTATTAATTTTTACCAACCTACGGTTCAACTCTCTTACTACAGCGAACGTCCTTTTGTTTCGCCAATTGCTCCTTTGGCCATGTTAAATTATAAGTATAAATACGAGGGAACTTTTGTGGCTGATGGGAATGATATTTTTAAAATTAAAGTTATGCCACTGCGCAAAGGCGATCCGCTTTTTAACGGGTTTATTTACATCAGTAGTGTTGATTACCAAATTTATGGGGTTGATTTATTTATAACCAAAGATGCACAAATTGAGTTTGTTGATACCTTATTTCTTCAACAAGAAATGACCACCGAGAATAATATTTTAGTGCCATTACAACTTAAAATTTTTAGCCACATAAAAATATTTGGGTTTAAAGCTACCGATTTAAGCGTAGCATCAATGAGCAACTACAATGTTAATCCGGTATTTGGTAATAAATATTTTAATTACGAAGTATTTAGTATTGATAAAAGTGCCAACAAAAAAGATACACAATATTGGAATACCACACGTACCATTACATTAACCGAAGAAGAAGACAAACACTATCGAAAATCCGATAGCATATACGCTGCACAAAACACACCGGAGTATTTGGATAGCATGGATCGTAAACGTAACAAATTTACATTAACCAAACTCCTGATATCGGGTTACAGTTACAGCAAAAAAAATGATACTACCTACAAAAGCTTTAGCACCGGAACTTTACCATTAACTATTGGTTACAACACCGTAGAGGGAGCATTTATCAATTACAAGCTGAACTATTATAACTACAATTACATCAACAGAAATTATACTTCTATTACACCAATCATCAGGTATGGTTTTATGAATAAAAACTTGGCCTTGGGATTAACTTTCAACAAATCTATTCAACCCAAAACAAGCACCAGTATTGGTATTAAAGCAGGTAGTTTTATACAACAGTATAACGAAGTTGAACCAATAAACTCTTTATTAAACACAGCATATACGCTATTCGATAGATTAAATTATGCAAAACTCATTCAGAAAAACATGTTGGGTTTAACTGTAAATAGAGAGTTGTTTAATGGATTTTATACTTCATTAAATATACAATGGCACGAGCGTTTGGCACTTACCAACCATGCAAACTATTCTTTTGCATCAGAGAGTAAAAGAACGTTTACATCCAATAATCCATTAGCACCATTATATGATGCTCCTGCATTTAAAACACACCAAAGTTTTGAATACAAAATATCAGCAAGGTATGTACACAAACAAAAATACGAGAGCTACCCTGATTACAAACGCATATTAAGCAGCAAATACCCCGATATTTATGCAAGCTTTAAACATGGAATTGCACTAAACGGACTAAACTTTAACTACCAACAAATAGAAGTTGGTACAGGTAAAGACATTGAACTAAAAATGTTAGGTGTGTTTAGTTTTGATGTGAATGCCGGACTGTTTTTAAACAACACAAACATGGCCTTTGCCGATTTTAAACACTTTAACGGAAACCAAACCATGTTTTTAAGCAATCCTCCCAACTTAAATGCTGTAGGTGATGATAATGACCGAGAGCGTTTAACATCTTTCCATGCATTGAACTATTATGCATTAAGTACACAAAATCAATACCTAGAAATACATGCGCTACAAAATTTTAGAAGCTTTTTTGTGGGTAAAGTTCCTTTGTTAAGAAAAACAAGAGCCTATGAGTTGGCCGGTATTAACTTGCTTCAAACCAACAGCAACACTTATACAGAAGCATTTGTGGGCTTAGCAAACATTTTCAGCGTATTAAGGGTTGATGCAGGAAGGGTGATTTCAAACAATGCCAACAACAATTGGTTCTTTAGATTCTCTTTGGGATTATCGTTTTAATAGATGGAAAAGGTGCTTATAAATTCACGGTAGTTTCATACTTTTGCCTCTCTTTAAACAAAAAATGAACTTAAAAAAATTAGGACTTCCGCTGCTGCTTGTTTTTGGTATTTTATTGGTTGACCAATTGGTTAAGCTTTACATCAAAACAAACTTTTACCTAGGCGAAGAAATACATGTACTTGGCCATTGGTTTCGTATACATTTTACAGAAAACTACGGAATGGCTTTTGGTCTTGAATTTGGAGGTAAAGGAGGTAAAATACTATTAACTCTTTTTAGGTTGGTAGCAGTAAGTTTTATAGGTTGGTACATTTTTGATTTAACCAAGAAAAACGCAAACAAATGGTACATCATTTCGTGGGCATTAATTTTATCTGGTGCTTTAGGTAACATTATCGACAGCGTTTTTTATGGGGTGATATTCGGTTATGATGCATGGTTTCACGGTCGTGTGGTGGATATGTTCTACTTCCCTATTATTCAAACCACCATACCCGAAAGTTGGCCATTTTGGGCCGGAGAAGATTTTGAGTTTTTTAGACCGGTATTTAATGTGGCCGATGCCGCAATAAGTGTTGGCTTTGTAATTATACTTTTAGGACAAAAAACATTTTTTAAAGAAGAAACAACTTCAACACAAATTGATGATGATGCAAAATTAGCATCAGAAAACAACCTGGTTGAAGACAATAAATAAAACAGTATGAAACGTTATCAGTTAATAGACCAAAAGTTGTTTGTTGAAAATAGAAAAAGATTCACTGCACAACTTAAACCAAAATCGTTGGCCATATTCCATAGCAACGAAGAGTTACCTCGTAATGGCGATTCTACATACAATTTCAAACAAAACAGTGATATGTTTTGGTTAACCGGAATTGACCAAGAAGAATGCGCTGTGGTAATGTTTCCTGATTGCCCGGTTGAAACATACCGTGAAGCTTTGTTTGTAAAACGTACCAACGAACATATTGCTGTTTGGGATGGACATAAATATACCAAAGAAGAGGCCACTGCGGCATCGGGAATTAAAAATGTATTTTGGTATGACGAGTTTGATGGGTTAATGCGTGCCGTAATTAATATGGCTGAGTACATTTACCTGAACACAAACGAAAACGACAGAGCAAGTAATACAGTAAAGTACAAAGACCTAAACTTTGCGTTGCAAATGCAAGAGCGTTTTCCATTGCACAAATACGAACGTGCTGCTCCAATCATGCAACGTTTACGTTCGGTAAAATCGCGAATGGAGGTTGAATACATGAAGCATGCTATCGAAATATCAAACAAGATGTTTAACCGTGTGCTTAAGTTTGTTAAACCGGGCGTAAAGGAATACGAAATTGAAGCCGAAGTTATTCATGAGTTTGTGCGTAATGGCGCAGCCGGACATTCATTTACACCAATAGTTGCTGCAGGCAAAAATGCTTGCGTGTTGCATTACATTGATAATGCCGACACTTGTAAAGATGGCGATTTATTGTTGTTAGATACAGGTGCTGACTATGGCAACTACATCAGTGATATGACACGTACCTTCCCTGTAAATGGTAAGTTTACACCTCGCCAAAAAGAAGTGTACAATGCTGTTTTACGTGTAATGAATGAAGCAAAAAAAATGCTTAAACCAGGTGTTTTGTTGATGGAATATCACAACGAAGTTTGCAAAGTGATGGAAAAAGAATTGGTTGATTTGAAGTTGTTAACTTTAGATGAAATTAAAAACCAAAACCCTGCGTGGCCTGCATTTAAAAAGTACTACATGCACGGTACTTCTCACTTCTTAGGTTTAGATGTACACGATGTAGGAATGCGTTATGAGCCTATGCAAGCCGGTATGATGTTTAGTTGCGAACCGGGTATTTACATCCCTCAAGAAGGAATTGGTATCCGTTTAGAAAACGAAATATTAATTACCGAAAATGGCTGCATCGATTTAATGGAGCATATTCCAATTGAAGCAGATCACATTGAAACATTAATGAACTCGAAATAAATTACAAAGCCCCATTATACACATGGGGCTTTTACTTTTAAATGATGCCTAAATCAATTAAAACAAAAATAGATCGGTTCAACAGTAATTTGTGGCATTTCCATGTAGTGATACCTCAAAAATTTGCCCAACAATTTATTGATGGAACAAACCGAAGAGTTGTTGCTACCATCAACAAAACTATTCAATTTCAGGCAGCGTTAATGCCTTTGGGTGATGGCGATTATTTCATTAACATCAACCAACAAATAAGAAAAAAATTAAAGTTAAATGATGGTGATGAAGTATTGGTGGAGTTGGAAAAAGACGAAAGCGAATTTGGCTTACCCATGCCCGAAGAATTTGCCGTGTTATTGGAACAGGATTTAAATGGTGCAGAAGAGTTTTTTAAACTTACACCCGGAAAACAGCGCACACTTTTGTATATGATTGCCAAACCAAAGTCGGCTGATTTAAGGATAAGAAATGGTATTGGCGTACTTAATCATTTAAAGAAAGTAAAAGGAAAAATAGACTACAAACAATTAATATTGGAAATAAAAAACACCTAGAGCGATGAACAGAAAACTAGCCCTATTTATTGCAACAAGTTTGGATGGATACATTGCCGGACCAAACGATGATTTATCATTTTTATCAGTTGTAGAACAAGAAGGAGAAGATTATGGTTATGCTGATTTTACAAAAGATGTAGACACCGTAATACTTGGAAGAAAAACTTACGACAAGGTAATGAGCATGGGCATTCCGTTTCCGTATGCTGATAAAAAAGCTTACATCATTACCCGAACACCAAAACCTACCCAAGGTTTAATTAACTTTTATACTGGTGATTTAAAAACATTGGTTGATGAATTGAAACAGCAAGAAGGCAAAACTATTTTTTGTGATGGAGGTGCGCAAGTGGTAAACTTACTACTTCAACACAACTTGATTGATGAAATTACATTATCTGTAATTCCTGTTTTGTTGGGTGATGGTACGCGCCTGTTTAACAACGAATTTAACATGCATAACTTGAGCCTAATTAGCACCAAAAGCTACCCCAAAGGACTTGTTCAAATGCACTATAAAATACTAAAATAATTAGCAATTAGATTGCATTTTACCCTTTACATTTGCCCTTGATGTTTGCCATAGTAGATATAGAAACCACCGGTGGTCATGCTGATAAAAACGGCATTACCGAGATTGCTATTTTTACACACGATGGCACGCGTATAACCGATTCGTATACCACTTTAATTAATCCAGGTATTCCTATTCCTCCATTTTTAGAGAGCTATACCGGTATTACAAATGAAATGGTAGAACATGCACCAAGTTTTGAAATGGTGAGCAACAAAGTTTACGAAATGTTACATGATAAAATTTTTGTGGCACACAATGTAAACTTCGACCATACATTTATTAAGCATCACCTTCAACATGTTGGGCTCGATTTAAATGTAAAAAAACTTTGCACGGTAAGATTAAGCAGAAAATTATTTCCCGGCTTTGCATCATACAGCCTAGGTAATTTATGCCAATCACTGGGTATTCCACTACAAAACAGACACCGAGCTCATGGAGATGCTGCCGCCACCGTGAAGGTTTTAGAAAAAGCATTGCAGGTTGATGAAGACAGAAGTGTAATTGATAGTTTCTTAAAAAAAGGATCTAAAGAAGCTACGCTACCTCCTAATTTACCAAGAGCAGAATTTGAAGCACTACCAGAAAAACCAGGTGTATATTATTTTTACGATGAACAAGGCAAACTTATTTATGTAGGCAAAGCCATCAACTTAAAAAAACGAGTTTTATCGCATTTTAGCGGCAACAACACCAGTGCAAAAAGACAAAATTTTTTACGTGAAATTTTTCATCTTGGGTTTGAAGTGGTGGCAACAGAATTACAAGCACTTATTTTAGAATCAACCGAAATAAAAAAACATTGGCCTAAGCACAACAAATCGCAAAAAAGTTTAGAGTTTAGTTATGCCATATATGATTACGAAGACCAAAAAGGATATTTACGCTTGGCCATTGATAGGGTAAGAAAAAGCATAACACCGTTAAATACTTACCAAAGACTGGCCGATGCGTTTAATCATTTACAAAAGCTGGTTTTAGAATTTAACCTTTGTCCAAAGTTATGCATGATTAACTCCCACAAAGAACCTTGTGCAGCCTTGTTAGCTGGCTGCTGCATTGGCGCTTGCGAGTTTAACGAAGAAGCCGAAAGTTACAACGCAAGGGTTTACTTGGCAATGAATGAACTTGGCAAAAAAGAAAGTTATGCCATAATTGATAAAGGATTAAAGACGGACGAAGTGTGTTGTATATTAATTGATGAAGGCAGATTTTATGGTATGGGTTATATAGACAATAATGCAAACATGTATAGTATTGAAAGCCTAAAAGAATTAATTAAACCCATGAAAGAAAACTATTTTATCAAGGAGCTACTTAATATTGACAAAATACCTCAACACAGAATTATTAAGTTTAATGCATAAAAAAAGCGGGCAAGCCCGCTTTTTTTATGCTACATATTGTTTATCGTAATGTATCGTAAAAACTCTTCTCTCGTTTTTACATCTAAAAACTTACCGCTGTACTCGGTTGTAATGGTGTTACTGGTAACATCCTGCACACCTCGGGATGCAACGCACATGTGATCTGCCTCAATTAATACTGCAACGTCATTTGTACCTAAAGCCTCTTTAAGCATGTTAGCAATCTGGATGGTCATGCGCTCCTGCACCTGTGGCCTGCGAGCAAAGTACCTAACAATTCTGTTCAATTTGCTTAAGCCAACTACTTTGCCATTTGGTATGTACGCTACGTGAGCTTTACCTATAATGGGAACAAAATGATGTTCACATAGACTGTGGAAGCTGATTGATTTTTCAACCAACATGTTTTTGTATTGGTATTTATTTTCAAAAAGCTTAACCTCTGGTGCATTGGCAGGATTGAGACCTGAGAAAATCTCTTTCACATACATTTTAGCCACCCTATGCGGTGTACCTTTTAAACTATCATCAGAAAGGTCAAGTCCTAATATCTGCATGATTTCTTTAAAATGTTTTTCAATCAACTCAATTTTGAGTTCATCATCCAATTCAAAAGCATCTGCTCTTAACGGAGTTTCCAACGAGAACGATGAATGCGAATCGCCAACGTTTTCGTGGTGCTGATTAGTTTCCTGTGTATTCAACAAAGTTTCTTTCGGTTTCATATAAAGTAATTTTTATTTTTAAATCTGAAGCGATGCGAGCTCTAAGCAACCTCCAGATTACAACTGCAATGTTCTCGGCAGTTGGATTTAGATTTTTAAATTCCTCGGTATCCAGATTCAAATTTTTATGATCAAATCTGTCTTCTATCTCCTCTTCTATTATTTTACTCAAATCCTTGAGATCAACCAAATAACCGGTTTCTTCATTTAATTTACCCGAAACAGTTACTATAAGGTTGTAATTGTGACCATGGAAGTTGGGGTTATTACAAGTTCCAAAGTATGATTTATTCTGCTCATCACTCCAATGCGGCAAATGCAAACGATGTGCAGCATTAAAATGAGCTTTACGAGATACTGATATTTCCATTGATGTTAATTAACGAACTACAAATGTACAGCCAAGATTAAACAAAACTGCATATATGTGTTGTGTTTAATGTTTAACAATAAACTATAAACAGTTAAATAAAGTTTTAAATTTTTGCGATGTGAGAGCAGAAAATGCCACAAACCAACCGATTAATTACAAGTTATAGAGACAATAATTTATTTATCGACTGATATTCTGCATTTTATATTTTGTTTAATATTTTTAATAAAAACATAAACAAAAGTCTTGCATTGTTACACAAAGCCCCATACATTTGTTTAACATTTAACACAAATAATTAAACAATATGACTGGTATAGATTTCAAAAAAACAGTGCAACGTGAAACTCAAGCATTACGTCACTACGCTTATCAGCTAACAAAAAACGTGGAAGACACCAACGATTTGGTACAAGACACCATGTTAAAAGCGATTACTTACCGGGATAAATTCACTGATGGGACCAATTTAAAAGGTTGGTTATACACCATCATGAAAAATACATTTATAAATAATTATAGAAGAATGGTTAAACGTAATACGTTTATCGACCAAACAGACAATGATTATTACCTAGACTCAGTTTCGCCATTGGTTAAAAATGAAGCAGAGAAAAAATTCATGCTAAAAGACATTGAACAAGCTATTGATGCTTTACCTGATAGCTTAAAGAAACCTTTTACCATGAACACCCGCGGATTTAAATACCATGAAATTGCTGAAATATTGCACATTCCGATTGGCACAGTTAAAACCAGAATATTTGTTGCTCGCAGACAATTAAGAGAGCAGTTGAATGATTATGCGAGACAATACGGACTTGAAAATGCCGTTTAAACAATACTTTATATACAATATTCTAAAAGCAGTTCGGATTTGAACTGCTTTTTTGTTTTATTTGGGTATTGATTTAAAACTAAAAGCATCTTATTATGAAAAAATTCGCGTTGTTAGGTTTAGCTTTTATGGCATGCGCATCGGCA
Organism: uncultured Chitinophaga sp.; assembly: GCA_964603255.1. Classification (GTDB taxonomy): domain Bacteria; phylum Bacteroidota; class Bacteroidia; order UKL13-3; family UKL13-3; genus UBA6183. Next base: position 26,849 of record CAZRVA010000013.1, on the reverse strand, counting down.
TTTGCTCAAGTTGGCTTTAAAAAGAAAAAAGAAGATCTAGAGAAATTTAAAGACACCCGTTTGGTTGTTGTACTTTCTCAAGATAGTGCATACAATGCATCTATTGTGGAAGCAGTAGAAAAGTATTGGACTTTTAACGGTGGATTTATTTTTGAATACGACTCGGCCATGAAGCCTTACAATAAACCGGAGTTTAGCTATTTGTATTTTAGTAAAAGTAAGGGTACAAAAATTAAAGCTAAATTGGGCACTTGCGAAGATGACTTTAATGGTTTGCTAATTACTACAGGTGGTAAATTTAAGAAGAAAGCATTAAAAATTGATCTTGTTGCAGGTGCATTTTGCAGTAATTTAATTGACACTGCGGATTGGAGACCAGAGCTAACAAGAGGTGTTCAGATGTTAAATAATTACTTAAACACTGCTATTGAAGCTGATGGTGACAAAGGAGTAAGTACTAATTTTATCGCAAACAATGCCCCTCAAAACTCAAACTTATTAGAATTCCCGCTGATGGTTCCATTAAGAGCATTAGAGCTAAAAGGAAAAGAAGATGCCGCTACTTTATGGGGCGGAGAAGTTGAAGAATCGGAAATTGATGAGACATACAAAGCCATTATGGCAAGAAGCGATAAGTTGATTTTCTTTTACAGCAAAGATGAAAAGAGGTGTAATAAAGTAGTTACTTCATCCACTGGTGAACTTGTTTATTTTGCCGAAGACTCACCGGAAAAATGCAGACTAAACGCAAAAGATTTAAAAGCCATGAACGAAAAAAGAACAAGAGCAGCTAAATAGCTGCTCTTGTTTTATAATTTTATTTGTTAATCATTAGCCTCTGGGTTGATTGCCATTGGTTGGTGGTTAGTTGAATTAAATATAACCCATTGTTTAATTCATCTACTTGAATATTAGTGTTAGTTTGATTTTGATCAAATTTACCTGCCATTATTTTTTTACCCGACATGTCAAAAATCGCATATTGAACTTCCGATTTTACTGCTCTGTTAAACATTAAATTCACAACCTTATCTGTTGGGTTCGGATAAAGTACAAATGCATTGTTATCAATAAATCTTTCATCAACACTATTAATTGGAGAAACAGAAGATCCGAAAAATGTTAAACCACCCGAAATACTACCAATCATAATATCTGGTAACGAATCACCATTTAAAAATGCCGTTGTTGGCACGCTGCGCATTCCAAACTTTTTGGTGTAACCGGCATTAGCATCTAAACCAAAATCAACAAATGAGTTAGATACTTCTGTGGCTAAACTATCCTTATTAGCATAAATGTTTTTGTACAACCTAACTTTACCATAGTTAGAGCCTAACAACATATCATAAACACCATCATTATCGGCATCAAAAATATGTGGTGCACTATAACCAACCAAATCTAACATTGACGAAATACCTACAGCGGCAAATAACTCTCTTGAGTGTACTTTTCCTAAACTGTCTATTGTTGGTGTATTATTAAAACTAGGAACTGTGTTTGTTCCGGTATTTCTATAAAACTTAACTGTTCCATTACGCTCACCACTTACAATATCAAGTAATCCATCTTTATCTAAATCTACCAATTGAGGCGTACAATAGGTTCCAATAGTTAATCCAAAAGCATTTCTATTTTGTAATGAATAACTTAATTGTGAACCATTGGTATTATTCACAAAATAAGCAATATTGCCATTTCCTTCACCAATCAATAAATCTGGTTTTCCATCTCCATTTAAATCACCAAAAGTTGGATGCGCAGCGAAAAAACCTTGACCAGTTAAAGATGAAATAACAAAATTAGAATCGACTAATTTAAATACAGGATATATAGAATCTGTAATGTTTAAATACAAATAAAGCCTATCGTTGTTATTACCCGTTTGTTCTAAAACACCACTGGTTGCAACCACTAAATCTTTATCTCCATCACCATCAATATCAACAAATGTTGGCACGGATCTTAACCCCAAATCTATCATGTCGGCATATAAAAAATCGTTACCGGGTATGGCAGTAAACTGCATGTTACTCCCTACTCTGGTAGCATCATGTAACCAAATATTATTAACCGATTTTGATGCCATATTTTTATTGGTGGATACAACCAACTCCTTCTTTCCATCAGCATTTATGTCTACATAATAAGCAGCGGGATATTCAATGAAATCTTTTCGTTTATTGGTGTTAGATAAGAACAATGTATCCTGCGAAACGATAGAATCTATTTGACGACTATTTTGCAAACGACCATTAATTAACGAAATAAAACTCTTGTATTCCGAATCAGAGAATACAATATCTTTTATCCCATCCCCATTTAAATCGAGCATTAATGTAGTTTGATCTGCGTGCTTACGCTTACCCCACATATTGTAATCACATTGTGAGCCTTGATCTCTTCTAAATCCAAGATCAAAAGTATGATTCATGAAATTATAGTTCATAAAACCCCAACATAAATCACGCGGCACGTAAATGGTAGTATCATTCGAAAAAGGGATATTGTATTTGTTCTTCTTAAAGTTCTCGTAATACCAAAACGTTGTATTTACACCCTGATTTGTAATAATATCATCATCGCCATCACCATCCAAATCATCAATAGCCGGAATTGCATTAGCTACAGCAACAAGCTCTCCAGGACTTAAATTTTGATCATAGGGAGGCCCCACGTACATACCAGTGTCATACAAAGTATTGTTGTATTGTTTAAATATGGTTTTCCCACCAGAAGTTGTTGTGTTAACAAACAATTGAATTTTTTCAGCCTGAATATGAGGTTGTGCGGTAACCCTATTGTGTGAAAATGAAGCTGTGAATAAGTCTGGCTTACCATCATAGTTGTGATCTTTTAACAATGCCCAACCTGCAAAATAATTGGTAAAAGCGCCCTCATATTCTGGTGCATGTACAAACTTATTTAATGAAGTATTGTAGACAAACGCAAGTGGTTTTAATGCCTCCTTATCGTATACAAACAAATCAAGTTTCCCATCATTATTCCAATCAATATTACTAAACTGAGGCGTGTTAATACCACCTGCAAAAGCATTTAACAGCGTATCATTTAAGGTACCATGTTTTATAAACTTGGGTGCACCTTTTGCCTGATAGTATTTAAAACTTTGTGCATTACTGATATTGGTTATACCAAAAATGAGTAATAACGTTGTAACAAGTTTATTCATAGCTTTTTTATTTAATGTAAATTTAACAAATCACATTCTAAATATAATCATAAAATGAACATTATAGAACTTTACGCCATATACAAAGAACACCCAATCATATCAACAGATACCAGAAAAATAGCTGAAGGGAGCATATTTTTTGCACTTAAAGGACCAAACTTTAACGCCAACACATTTGCAGAAGAGGCACTAAAAAAAGGTGCAGCTTATTGTGTGGTTGACGAAAAAGAATTTGCATCAAACCCCAAATGTATACTGGTTGAAGATGTTTTGAAATGTCTTCAAAATTTAGCGCACCACCACCGTAAACAACTTAACATTCCGGTGATAGCTATTGTTGGCAGTAACGGAAAAACCACTACAAAAGAGTTGGTTACAGCAGTATTATCAACCACGTTTAATGTTTGGGCAACACCGGGTAATTTTAATAACCACATTGGTTTACCATTAACGCTTTTACAACTAAATTCAAATCACCAAGTTGCTGTAATAGAAATGGGTGCCAACCACGTTGGCGAAAATGCAGAACTTTGTGATATAGCGGAACCTACGCTGGGTATTGTAACTAATAATGGCATGGACCATTTGGAAGGTTTTGGGGATATAGAAGGTGTTGCAAAAAGTAATAGTGAACTTTATTATTACTTGCTAAAAAATGATGGTACCGCGTTTGTAAATGCACACGATGAATGGCTTGTGCGTATGAGCAGCAGACTCAACCACAAAAAAACGTATGCCGGAAATACAACACTTAGAAATATAACAGCCGATTACATGGCCGATGCGCAACAACTTCAGCCTGCCATTAAATTTATGTTTGATGGCATCAATGGCCAATCGGTACTTAGTGGCGATTATAACTTTGATAATATTATGGCTGCCGCAGCCATCGGAAAGTTTCTTGGTGTAAGTAGTACTAACATCGTAAAAGGTATTACCTCGTACGAACCTAAAAATAACCGTTCGCAATGGATTCAAAAAAATAACAACCTAATATTTTTAGATGCGTATAATGCCAATCCAAGCAGTATGGAGGCTGCGTTAAGAAACTTTACAGCCATGGAGCATCCGCATAAAGTTGTGATAATGGGCGATATGTTTGAAATGGGCGATTACGCAAAAACGGAACACCAACGTATGGTTGATTTATGCAGCACGCTTGGCTTAAACAATTTAATTTTGGTTGGTGAAGAATTCTATCAAACCAATAACGAACAAGCACATAAATATAAAACCACAACAGAAGCTGCTGCATTTTTAAAAGGGCAAGGTTATAAAAACCACGCCTTTTTTATCAAAGGTTCAAGAGGTATGAAACTGGAAACACTAGTAGATTTTATTAACTAAAAAAGGAGGCATAAGCCTCCTTTTTATTTGTATATTTTTCATGAATTATTTCTTCAACAAAAGTACTACTGCGTAGGCTACTAAGCCTTCTTCACGGCCAATAAAACCCATTTTTTCGTTGGTTGTTGCTTTTACCGAAATATCATCAACTCCTACATTACATATTCCGGCAATGGTTTCGCGCATTTGTTCGGCATAAGGCATTACCTTGGGTTTTTCAACACATAAACTGCTATCAATATTGCCTACTTTGTAACCCTTTTCATCAATAAGTGAAATTACTTTTTGAAGTAAAATCTTGCTATCAATTCCTTTAAAACTATTGTCAGTATCTGGAAAGTGTTTTCCAATATCACCCAAAGCCAAAGCGCCTAAAATAGCATCGCAAATGGCATGTAATAACACATCTGCATCACTATGACCTAAAGCACCTTTTATTGCTGGAATTTTAACTCCACCTAACCATAACTCACGTCCTTCAATAAGTTGATGGACATCAAACCCAAATCCTATTCTCATGTTTAATTATCTTTTGGCATTTCAAATACGCCTACAGGTTGTTCTTTTTCGTTGCTACCAGATTTAAGCGCGTCAAAATCTAATCCTAATGTGAAACGTAGCGTGTTATCTAACGGGTTGCGTTGACCAAATGATACTAAATAAGCTGCATCAATAGTAAATACATTATACCTGATACCTACACCAAAAGTGGCATATTTTCTGTTTCCTTTGTATTGGTTCTCGTGGAAGTATCCTGCACGTACAGCAAATTGTTTATCGTACCAATATTCTAATCCGGTAGAAATATTAATCTCACGTAGTTCCTCTTTAAATCCACCCGGAGCATCAGAGAAAGATTGAGTCATACCTTGTATAATAGGCACGTTTGGATTTTTGCCCGACTCGATAACCAAACCTCCATTTTGAAAAACATAATTACCTGATGAGTCTCTTTTATATACCGGAGGAGTTGGAATCAATAGTTTATTAAAATCTAACGCTAAAGCAATGGTGTTGTATTTATCTATTTCAACCTCCGCATAACCACCCACACGTAAATTAATCGGAATAAAGTTTTGGTTTTGATCGGTAGTATAGGTCAACTTTGAGCCAATGTTTGTGATAGCACCACCTATTCCGTAGTTAACTTTATATTTTTCAATTTTAGTTTTATTTTTATAGTAGGCTGTAATATCAGCAGCATAAGATGTACCGGCTTTAATACCACTTTGCGATTGTGTTTGTGCCCCACCAGCAATGTTTGAATAAATAAAACGGAATGCCACACCTAAACTAAAGTTGTCGGATAATTTTTGTGCGTATGCTAAATCTGCGGCCCACTCACTTGGGGTTGCTTTACCTAAACTGCTTCCTTGAACATCTGTAAACTGAATTTCGCCTAATGAAAAATATCTTAATGAACCTCCCAGTGATGCCTTATCATTAATTTTACCCATTATAGATAAATAAGATAAAGATACGTCTGGCACCAACTGCCTTAACCACGGATTGTATGATAAAGAAACTGTTCCGTTCTTCTCGTTAAATACCATTTTAGCGGCATTCCAATGTATCGCGTTGGGGTCGTTTGGCGTTGCCACACCTGCATCGCCCATCGCTCCTGCCCTTGCGTTTGGTGTAATTAATAAAAATGGTACCGCAGAGGTAATGGTATTTTGTCTTCCGTCTAATTGTCCTGTTGATATTTGCGCATTTGCATTAATCGCCAACAATCCTGCACAAACCGATGCTATGCCTTTTAAATACTTATTCATTTATACTAAATATAATTGCCAAAAATAATGCTTTATATGATTTCGCCTAACTAATTTAAAATTACCAGTTTTTGAGTGGCTTCTGCTGTTTTACCTGTAATTCCTTTTACCTGAACCTTATAAATATAAACGCCATTTGCCAATTTATCACCGTAATCATCCAAACCATTCCACGTTAATTGATCAAAGTGCGAATTGGCCGAAGTTACCTGTGTTGATAGTATTTTTACCAACCTTCCACTAACCGTATAAACGTAAATCATTACCGTTAGGTTTTCTCCAGCTTTGTTATGGTCGAAATGAAAGGTTGTATTGGTGCTAAATGGATTTGGATAATTTAACACGTACTGTAGGGCTAGTTTTTCGTTGGTTGCCACTACAAACTCAGTTGTACTTTCACTTAAATTATTGTGGGTATCGTATGCTTTTAAGGTTGCGGTATGTTTTCCGGGTGCAATGTTTTTCAGTGGATACCTGATCTCACCTTCCTGATAGCTATTAACTTTAGCTTTGTAGTATTCGTTTACCGAGACCGATTTACTATTGTCTCCGTCAATAACCAAAGTCAACTCTCTTCCTATACCGCGGCCAATAGTATTAATACCATTTTCATCAAACAGTTTAGCAAGGAATAATGGATTTTCACTGGTTAATCCACCAAACACAAACTTTTCATCATCCATGTATAACTTAACTGTAGGGCCAACGGCATCTGCAATAACGGAATCTGCAGTTCCTCCTACTACAAAACTTTCATTATTACCATTAGCATCAGTTACATTGTTTGTTGCGTAGTATGATATTTTACCACGACCAATCTGATACGAAATATCTTTAGGTACAATAAACGAAAAGCTAAATACCCCATTAGTTACGGTAGCGCTGCCGCTATATATAATATTGTTTTGCATTGTAAATTGTAACGGAGGTGCCGACTCTTTATTATTTACCAATGTTTGATAAGTTGATGCTTTGTCGTATACTGTTGGAAAAACTTGACCATTGTAATTGGTCAGTAAATTACCGGCAACATCTGTTACTTGTCCGGTAATGGTAACTTTTGATAACGCTTTTAAAGTATCAGTAATATCACCCACTAATTTGTTATTGATGTTTGTGGTAGTAACATTGTATTTGGGATAAGCCAATACCATCACAGCATCTCCTAACAATGTAAAGTTACGTTCATTTTTATCGTTTGGTAAATAATCGTTTTTTGTTAGGCGCATAATCTCGCCCATTGGGCGTGGGTTTTGTTTTGATGTAGAATCTAAACCAACTCTATTATAAAAGTAGTTATTGAGCATAGTATTAGAAAATGCATTAACCAACCTAACCGTAGTAAACAAAGCAATGGAACCTCCACGCGTGCTCAAAAAAGTTAATTCACCAGCAGAAACCCTTGCTGGATCATCAAACCTACTAAACTCGCAAGTGGCAGTAACAAACAACGGCAAACGATTACTGTTGGTCCAACTGTTTATGTCTTCAATAGTTAAAATTCGCTCTGCAGCCCAGCCTAACTCGCCACCATGTCCAGTATAGTTGATGATGAAACATCCTTTTTGAACTGCATCACTTATGGCTTTTTGTGCTCCGGGATTACGCTGTCCACCGGCAACAACTTCCTCTCTATATGCATCAATCCAAACTTTTTCTACATTATAGTTTTTGAATCTTGATGTTACACTATTTGCCATATTGTTTGCATCGTTTTGGTGGATGTTGTAATCTTCATCATCCGATACAAAAACAATTTTATTGCGCCAATCAGCCATCTTATCCGACTGATGGTAACCAATAATTTTATCTACTGCATTACTTGCCTCTGTTGCATTTGATATAGGTAAACGTCCTATACCCAAATCTAAAAACTCTTTAGGATCACTGCCACTATCCCATAAACCTTCATTGTCGTCTAAAAAACCAAAATAATCATCACTGCAATAAGAAAGAATTGGCGTTTCGGTTATGTTGCTTTGATAAGTAGGTATGAAGTTGCTATTATTTGCTATTCGATATTTGTAATCATATGATGCACGACCAAAAAAGGTAACGTATTTAACACGATCATTTGACGATGAACCACGGGTGTAAAACATCCTTAAAAAATCGCGAATAGCAGTCACATCCTGACAACCACTAGAAAACTCATTGTAGATGTCATTAATGTTTATCACATGAATCTTCAATCCATTTTGTTGATGAAATGCAGCCAACCTCAACGCTTCCGGGTAAAACAAACCAGGAGTGATATAAATCGCATCACTCTGGGTAAGCGCATGTAAGTTCTGATTGGCAATTTTACCTACCATTTGCGGTACCCAATATGATGAGGCATCGCTAATACCAGCAAACTCTGTATAGGCTGTAGTATTGTTTACAAACGTAGCCTCGTTAGCCGATGTGTTAACAATCAATTCTTGGATATTGGTTAAGTCAACCAAGTTAAAAATTCTTGCTGATGAAGGCGCTCCAGTTATTTTATATTGTGTTGCACCGGCAAGTTCAGGTGCATTGGTTCTGTATAATACTTGATTACTATACCATGTTAGTTTTGACTTTGTATTGATTTCGAAAAAATCTAACCAACCAATTGCACCACCAGGTGGGTTATCATACCTATATGTGATATTTACACTTGGGGTTGATGAATAAAAGTTTGCAACAACAGGGCCACTCGTTCTGTAATAATAACCATCGTAAGTATTGCTGATGGTTGGGATATTACTGTGTGAAAAAACGAAATTGTTATTGGCACTTACACTAAAGTTGGATGTTGTGATTATTGATCTTGATGCCACAACCGATTTGATAATGATGGAGTCTAAAGGGTTATGACCATCTATATAAAACGAAAAATTTTGAACAGGAGTTCTGTCAAACGCTTCCCCTAAAAACTGTCGCCCACTCTTGCCATAGTTTAAAGCATCCAACTCATGCGCAAAACAATAAGTATGATAATCTTGTGTATTGGTAAACCCAGGCTGAGCAGTTTGTTTACTGATACGCTTACCGTTTCCTTGGTTAAAAGTAATGAAATAATAAGTGGTATCAGCGTAAATATTCTTTTCCCTACCAATAAAACCGCCCGCAGGCTTCCACACATCAAACTGAGATTTGCCGTACATCAATACATAATCACTGGCATCAAACACTCCGTCATTTTCACCCACCACAATAATTGCATTTTCAACTAAATCATCATGTCTTGTTGCAGAATTAGCTTGAGGTAATAGTCCCGGACCATTTCCATATACCTTAATAGTTCTTGGGTCGATACCAGAAATATTAATTCCGTTTACTTGAAAAAAGTTTCTATCCAACTTATGAAAACCAGTTTTGGTAACGGCAATCTTGTACCAATCTCCTGTTGCCAACACCGAGTTTGTGGCAAATGATTTTTTATTGAATGAAGCCTGAGCTGTTGGTGCAATGTCGTATGTAATTTCAACTTCAAAAGCAACAATGGTTTGAATTTGACCCGTTGCCTGATTGTATGATAGTGGCAAAAATGACAAACCAACGACTGTTTTACCCATCTCTGTTCCGATGGTTATTTGCTGGTTATAGTTATCAATGTTTTTTACAAGAGGCTGATTTTGGATTTCCCTGTTAGAGCTTACTTGACCAAAAATTACTTTTTGTATGTTTACTTTAACATTTGTTGCATTCGCATTCAGCCTGAAAACTTCACTCCAATATGGGTGCCAATTGTTATTTTTTGTGATTGATGCGTTATTGAACGAAATAAAGTGAGAAAAAGATTGGTCATCTCTTATTACGGCTTTTTCTTCAATCCAATTTATATTCCGCTGAAAACGAAGCACAGCGGCCTCTGATTTTGACAGAAAAATGGCTGAAAACAAAAAAATTACAAAAAATATTTTCAATCGTGGCAATAAAAATTGCATATAAGTTAACAAATTATTTATACTTGAAAAATACATTGGTTGCGAATCATAACGTTAACAAATGAAATTAATTATATGTTCATTCCCAAAAACGGCATGAATATAAACAATAGATAGTAAAGGGGGAACTGTTTGTTAAAGCAAGTGTAAACAAGCTTTACAAACTAAAAGGTTTAACACTAAAATGAAATTTTCACTTTCGGCAAAAAGGAAGTTACTTTTATATATGGCTATAATGATTGTTGTGAAAGGCGACCTGCTTGCTCAGGACCCCCACTTTTCGCAATTCTATGCCAATCCTATGTACATAAATCCGGCATTTGCTGGCAGTACCAACCATGGTAGAATTGTAACCAATGCACGTAACCAATGGAGTAGTATTGCCGGTACATTTACAACCATGTCGGCATCTTTTGATGAACATTACGACATTATTAATGGGGGTATTGGTGTTATGGTAACCAGAGATCAAGCGGGTGTTGGATTATTAACCACCAATGCAGTTTCGGGCGCATATTCATATCAAATTCCAGTAAACAGATACTTTACCATTCGCGCAAGTGTGCAAGCTACCATCATGCAAAAAACACTTGATTTTGGCAACTTCACTTGGGGTGATCAAATTTTGAAACAGTACGGAATTGTTAAACCGGTAACAGGTGAAGCTCCTCCAAACCCAGCCATTACCATACCTAATTTTGCGGCCGGCTTCATAGGTTATACCAAATACGCTTACGGTGGTTTTGCAGTTCATAACCTTACTGAACCAAGTCAAAAATTCTGGAATACCTATCAAAACAAAAACGTTATCTCTAGAAAAATAACTGTACACGCAGGTGCTCAAATCCCACTTCGTCCTGAAAACAAAAAGTCTAACAAGAACAACGTAAGTCTCTCTCCTAACATCGTATACATGCAACAAGGTTCGTTTTCTGAACTAAATTTGGGTATGTACTACAACAAAGGATCTTACATTTTAGGGGGATACTTCCGTCAAACCACAGCAAACTCTGATGCTTTAATCATATTGTTAGGTTTACGTTATGAGAAAGTTCGCATAGGTTACTCATACGATGCTACAGTTTCGAATGCGCGACCAGGAGCAAGGGCTTCGCACGAAGTTTCACTCTCTTTCGAATTGAGAAAACGCATCCCGAAAAAATCAATTCGAGCTATTCGTTGTCCGGAGTTTTAATTTTAAACTTTTTGGTTACATTTGTATAGCTTAATCATGCATTTATGCTTTTTTTTCGTAGCCTGATAATATTAATAGCTGGTACCCTGTTTGCAACACACTCGTTTGCTCAGGATCCGCAGTTCAGCCAATTTTATGCTGTTCCTATATACACCAATCCAGCTTTAACAGGTGCGAGTGGTAATATTCGATTCAATGCTGCCTATCGCGACCAATATGTTGGTGTATCTAATAACTTCAAAACTTCATACGCAGGTATTGATGCACACGTTAACAAATTAGGAGGAATTGGAGCCACATTTTTAAATGACGTTGCCGGTGACGGCAGATTAACAACCAATCAAGCCAGTTTATCTTATTCCTTCTACACACCATTAAGTCGTAAAGTAAGGATGAGGGCCGCTGTGCAGGGAACATTTGTTCAAAAAAGCTATGATTTCAGTAAGTTTAGATTTGGAGACCAAATAGACGATCGATTAGGATTTGTTTACCCAACTCAGGAACCAGTTGGGTCACAAAACAGGATGTTTCCGAATTTTGGAGCAGGAATTGTTGTTTACAGCGAAACTTTTTTTGCTGGATTTGCTGCACACAATTTAACTGAACCCAACCAATCATTTTACTACGAAAACAGCCCAAAAGAAGAATTTAAACTCCCAAGGAGATTTACTGCGCATGCAGGCTTAAACATTTCACTCACACACGAGAGAAATGAAGAGCAACGTGTAACTTTATCTCCAAGCATACTATACATGAGTCAACGTAACTTTAACCAACTCAACTTAGGTATGTATGTAAAAAAACAAGCGTTAACAGCTGGATTATGGTTCCGCCAAACTAGCAAAAACACAGATGCAGCCATAGTAATGTTAGGCATAAAATTCCCTAAGTTTCGTTTGGGTTACAGCTACGATGTTACTGTTTCTGGGGCACGTACAGCTACACAAGGCTCTCACGAAATTTCAATGGCATTTGAAGTTACACCAAAGAAAAGGCCAAGATCAAGAACAAAAATGATTTCTTGTCCGGCACTTTAATCTAAAAATTCTAAATAAATATTGGAATAATTCCATTTATTTTCCGTTATATTTGAAAAATTTAATACTTCAAAACGATTTAAATATGAAGCAGGCCACAAAAGTTTTTCTTTTAGCAGCACTAGCCCATAGCGTGTTTATTGGCACAGGGTGTAAAAAACCTAAGTCGGAGACCACCGGCTGGCAATACAACAACGAGAAGTGGGGCGGCTTTGAAAAACCAAAGTTCCAAGAGCAAGAAACAGGTCCGGGTTTAGTTTTTATTGAAGGCGGTACTGTTAGCTTAGGTAACTTTGAGAACGATGTAATGTTCGAACGCAATGCACTTAAGCGCAGGGTTTCTGTTCCGAGTTTTTATATGGATGAAACAGAGGTTACCAACTTCCATTATTTGGAATACTTATATTGGTTAAACCGCGTTTTTGTTGATAACCCATTGGTATATCGTGGCGCATTGCCTGATACTTTGGTTTGGCGTAACAAACTTTCGTATAACGAACCTTATGTGTTGTACTACTTACGTCACCCTGCATACAGAGAATATCCGGTTGTTGGTGTAAGTTGGTTACAAGCTAAAGCATACACTGATTGGCGTACCGACCGTGTTAACGAGATGATTCTAGCACGTGAAGGCTTTATCGATCTTGATGTTCAAAAAACTACAGGTGATAACAACTTTAATACCGAGGCTTACTTGTTAGGTTTATATACCCCAACAGTAAAAAAAGAACTAAAAGATTACGCTCCAGGTGGAAAAACGCGTCAGGTTCGTATGGAAGATGGAATCTTACTACCAGATTACCGTTTACCAACAGAAGCTGAATGGGAATATGCTGCATATGGCTACATGTCACCTGAATACAATGAAAACATTGACGTGAAACGCATTTACCCTTGGGATGGATTAACCATGCGTAGAAGCGATTCTGAGAAAAACCGTGGTACAATGTATGCCAACTACATACGTGGTCGTGGTGATGCTGCGGGTGTTGCAGGTCGCTTAAATGATGCAGGTTTCTACACTGTTCCTGTTAAAAATGAAGATTATTTACCTAACGATTTTGGTTTGTACCACATGGCGGGTAACGTAAGTGAGTGGACAATGGATGTTTATCGTCCACTATCGTGGGAAGATGGCCAAGAGATTGCACCTTTCCGTGGTAACGTTTACAAAACTAAAGTTACAGATGCTGATGGTATTGTTGCCGAAAAAGATAGTTTAGGTCGTATTCCATACAGAGATGTAACCGAGGCTGAAAATGCTAAACGCAGAAACTACCGTAAATCAAACAATATTGGATTTAAAGATGAGTTGGAATACTCAGACCTTGAACAAAAATATGATTACGGTGTAACCAGTTTAATTAAGAATACTGCTCGAGTTTATAAAGGTGGTTCATGGAACGATAGAGCTTATTGGATGACACCTGGTTCAAGAAGATTTTTGGATGAGGATTTATCAACTGCAACCATTGGTTTCCGTTGTGTAATGGACCGTGTGGGTGATCCAAGAAAATCAAAATAAGAAATAACTTATAACTAAAAAGCCGGCTAATAAATTTTAGTCGGCTTTTTTATTGAGTATGATTTTGATTTTAATCTAAAGAAATATTTAAACAGCTCTCATGCTTAAATCCATTGCTTTTACACTGTGAGTAAGCGCACCTGATGAAATAAAATCAACACCTGTTTCAGCGTAACTTCTCAAGGTTTGAAGGGTAATGCCACCACTTGCTTCAGTTTCAAATCTCCCATCAATTAGCTTTACCGCCTCACGCAATAAATCCGGAGAGAAGTTATCGAGCATGATGCGATGCACACCACCAATAGCAAGCACTTGTTTCACTTCATCCAATGTTCTGGTTTCTACTTCAATCTTTAAGTTGAGGTTATTTTCCTTTAAATATTTTTGGGTACGCGCAATCGCCTTCTCAATCCCACCAGAGAAATCAACATGATTATCTTTAATCAAAATCATATCGTACAAACCAATTCTGTGGTTTGCTCCTCCCCCAACCTTAACGGCATATTTTTCCAATAAACGCATACCTGGAGTGGTTTTGCGTGTGTCTAAAATTTGGGTATGTAGTCCTTTTAACTCAGCCAAATATTTTGATGTTAACGAAGCCACACCACTCAATCGTTGAATAAAGTTAAGCACGGTACGCTCGGCAGTAAGCATACTTCTTGAGCTACCTGTTACCTCTAAAACAACATCTCCATAAGCAACGGCATCTCCGTCTTGTTTTAATAAATTAACAATTAAGTTGGCATCCACTTTTTTAAAGATGTATTCTACCAACATTAACCCAGCAATAATACCCGTATCTTTTGCTACAATAATTGACTTGCCATTTTCATCAGCATTAATAGTAGCTAACGAAGTGTGATCGCCTTCTCCAATATCTTCCGCAAACGAAATATCAATTAGTTGTTTAACTAACTCGTTGTTCAATAAATCTTCCATTAATTTTTACTTGGGTTGAATAAATAATAAACTATTCCTTCTCAAATCTCATTTCGTGCACCAACATGCCACCACCGCTGTCTTTCATAAAAATGTAAACACGAAACTTACCCTGAGCAGTCTCGTAATTGGCTATAGCATATTTAGCACTTTGGCCTGATGAGCCACGGTGTTGTATGGTAATATTTTTAGGTTGATTGTTGACTAAAAAGTTTTTAATCATCATTTCAGCTTGTTGCTTGCTGTATACACCTTCATTATCGTTAATGGTTAATTCTACATTACCATTAAAAAATTTAGACACTTCTTTGGCGTTCGAGTTTTTTAGCGCAGTAACAATATCATCAAAGCCATCGGCCCACGCTGCTGATGTACTGAACATTAACATCAAACCAAATATATATTTAAATACGGTGTTCTTCATTTTGTGTTTGTTTGTGTGCAAGCATTAACCAAAAGCGTGCCACAGGTGCAAATTACTAAAAATGTTGATATGCAAAATAACAAGGCATAAAAGTTTTATTACTTATTTTTGCACCATGACTAATAAAGTGGCTTTAATAATTTTGGATGGTTGGGGCAATGGAAAACCATACGATGGTAACGCAATTTACCAAGCAAATACTCCAAACTTTGATTCGATAGTAAAAAAATACCCGGGTACTAGTATTAAAACTAGTGGACTTGATGTAGGTTTACCTGATGGACAAATGGGTAACAGCGAAGTTGGTCACATGAATTTAGGTGCAGGACGCGTGGTATACCAGCAATTGGTGCTAATCAATAAATCGTTTAATGATGGTGATGTGTTTAAAAATGAAACACTATTAAACGCCATTAACCATGCAAAAAATAACAATAAAAACATACACTTAATTGGTTTGGTTAGTGATGGTGGCGTGCACTCAAGCATAGAGCACTTATTGGGTTTATGCAAAATGATGCAGAAAGAAAGTGTAAATAACTTCTTTGTTCATGCATTTACAGATGGCCGCGACACAGACCCGAAAAATGGTAGAGGTTACCTACAAAAAGTAATTAATGAGTTAAACCAAACTGGGGGCAAATTGGCATCAGTTTGCGGACGCTACTACGCCATGGATAGAGATAAACGCTGGGAGCGTGTAAAATTAGCCTACGATTGTATGGTAAATGCAACAGGCGAACACACTACAGACGTTTTAAATACCATTGAAAACAGATACGCTGCCGGAGAAACTGATGAGTTTATTAAACCTGTTATTTGCACAGATGCCAACAACAGTCCTGTGGCTAAAATTGCAGATGGAGATGTGGTAATTTGTTTTAATTTTAGAACCGACCGTGGTCGTGAAATTACTGAGGTATTAACACAAACCGATTTCTATGAGCATAACATGCACAAGTTAAACCTGCACTACATTACTTTAACCGAGTACGACAAAACGTATAAAAATATAGGTGTGGTTTTTCCTGATATTGATTTGCAAATGACCTTGGGTGAAGTGTTGGAAAAACACCAAAAAACACAAGTACGTGTTGCCGAAACAGAAAAATATCCGCATGTAACTTTCTTTTTTAGTGGAGGCAGAGAACAACCCTTTATTGGCGAGAGCAGGTTTTTAGCGCCATCGCCAAAAGTGGCCACCTACGATTTACAACCGGAAATGAGTGCTGAAGAAGTATGTGGTTTTGCATTGCAGGCCATTACAACAGATAAGCCTGATTTTATGTGTGTAAACTTTGCAAACCCCGATATGGTTGGACACACCGGTGTGGTAAGTGCAGAAATAAAAGCGGTAGAAAAGGTTGATGATTGTTTGGGTAGAATTGTAGCTGCTGCTACAGAAAACAATTACACATTACTGGTAACTGCAGATCATGGTAATGGCGAGTACATGACCAACGAAGAGGATGGTACACCAAACACGGCACATACCACCAACGAAGTACCTTTCATTGTGGTGAACGGAAATGGAAAACGAGTAAGACCAGGCCGCTTGGCCGATGTTGCGCCAACCGTATTAAGTTTATTACAAATTCCTCAACCGCCACAAATGACGGGTAAAAGTTTATTATGCGATTAGTTATAGTGGCTTGTTTTGCAATATTGGTCTCGTGCCAAAGCATACCTGAAAATAACGTAACGTTGTTTGACACTAAGCAGTTTTTTGAGCACGAAATAACCTTATTAACCGAACAAAAAACCGGAATAAAACAAGTACTTACCTACCAGCAAAAACAAGATAGTTTTATAATAAACGATACTGTTAACTGGAAAAAAGAGCTTCAAATTTTTGCTGACCTTGATTTGGCAAAACCCAGCAACAAAATCGCTTTTAAAGTTGATACAACCAACACAAACAACTTGTTTATGATTAGCTACACATCAACAGATGAAAAGCAAAGTCTGAAAAAAGTAGTGGTAACTACTGATGAAAAACAAAATGTAAAAACCATTGATGCGTGGATGGGAAAAAGCAACTCATTGTATCAATCTCAAACAATATTAAGGTATGTGCCCGACAGCGGATTTAGTGTTAAAGGCATACAAGATGTAGAGATTGGAAGTGATACGGAATACAGTATTCAGGCACTATTTGTTCATTAAGTTTAATCCAACAAAAGCATAAAAAAAGAGGCGGTACTTTTACTTTTAAAGTCCGCCTCTTTTTGTTTTTAATTTTTGAGTTACCTCAAATCAATTACTTCGCATTTTGGATATTTCTTCACATCAAACACAAAGAATTTATCTTCTAGTTTAATGTTCGGAACTTGATTGGTAACAATGTAAGTGTGTATGGTTCCGTTTTTATCAAATACTTGAGATTTGGTAATGGTTTGATTGGTTTTATCGATGGTAAGTTTAATTTTAAAGAAGTTTCTCTTTTTATCTTTAGGAGTTAACTCAACCACAACAATATCGTTTTTACCTTCCTTTTTGGTTTCTAATATTTTTGATAAAAAACCTTTGTCGTACATGGTAAAAATATCATCCAACCTAATTGGCGCTTTTTTCGGGTCGTAGTTGTTTACTTGCACTTCGTTTACCTCTTTGCTGTATGTCCAAACAGTTTTATTGTCGCACATAATTACTTGGTCGGCTATATCTAACCTAAATTTATTGCCTTTTACATAAATACTACCCTTTTGTTTTTCGCTAATATTTTCAGCTTTACTTTCTATGCTGTATACAAAATCGGCTTTAATACTTTTAAAGTTTTTGTAACGCGTGCTTATCAAACTTAAAAGTTTATCTGCGTTTTTATCAACCGGTTTGGGAGCTTTTTGTGCTATGGCAAAAGAAGTTGAAAGGACAATAAGAAGAATAATTCGATTAATCATTGGTGTATGTTTAGCTATTTAACAAAATATGATACCATTAAGTTTACAATCATCATGCCAAGCAAAAACAATTTATATTACAGGTATCAGCCAACAAAACTACAAGCAATTTAACTCCTACCCAAACTTTTTACCCAAGTTACTGAGGCAGTTAGCAATAAAGTTAAAAACACAATTAAACCAACTAGTAGCTTATTTACTCTAAATTAGCAGTTTAAAATAGATGAACGCAGCCCAACCTATATCAGATGCCCAAATATTGCAGGCGTTTGCTCAGAAAGCAACGCAACACAAGGCGTTTGAATGGCTGCTAAATGCATATCAGCAAAAAACATATTGGCACATTAGGCGTATGGTTATAAACCACGATGACGCTGATGATGTGCTTCAAAATACCATGATTAAAGTTTGGGAGAACCTGCATCAGTTTAAAGGAGAAGCTAAATTATATACCTGGATTTACCGCATTGCCACCAACGAGGCTTTAAATCATTTAAACAAACAGAAACAACATCAAAATATTGAAGAAACTTCACCCGAGTTGATGAATCACTTAACCACAACTGGATATTTTAATGGCAACAATGCAGAACTTAAATTACAACAAGCCATTTTAACCTTACCCGAAAAACAACGCCTGGTATTTAACTTAAAATATTTTGATAACATGAAATACGAAGAAATGAGCGAAGTGCTAGATACATCAGTTGGAGCTCTTAAAGCCTCTTACCATCATGCAGTAAAAAAAATAGAAGATTATTTAACCAAAAATTAAACCTTTAGCAATTAAGCACATCAAAAAATACGTAATGCGCAATCATCTATTTCCATATCATCAACCCGAAAGCAATAACCAAGGAGGATTTACCGTACCCGAGGGTTATTTTTACGAAAGCCAAAAACAAATATTGGCCAGGGTTAACCGTGGAGGTTTTGAGGTACCTGAAGGTTACTTTAATCAGAATAAAAATCGCTTATTATTACACATCAACCCAAAACCAAAACGTTTTAATATAAGACCCATTTGGTATGCCGCAGCGGCAGTTTTATTGGTTACAGTTGGTTTGATTTTTTTCATGCCATCAACTCAAAACAATATTCCTGTTGCTTTAAGCGATGATGAAATTATAAACTATGTATCAACCCAAAAAATAAGCGATTTACCTATTGAGGTATTGGCTATACAAGAGGTAAATTTTACCGATGTTACAACTGAAGAAATAATTGATGGAGTTGATGAAGAAACATTGTTAAACGAACTATAAAATTACAACCATGAAAAAGCTGTTATTATTACTATTTATTGCATTTGGTGTGGCAGCAACAGCGCAGCAAACCGATGATAACGAAGAAACAAAACACGAAAAAATAGAAGCCCTAAAAATTGGCTTTATTACCGAAAAACTTGCCTTAACCAGCAAAGAAGCCGAAGTATTTTGGCCGGTATACAACAAGTTTGAACAGGAAATAAAAACAGTACGCAAAAAACAACGCGAACTAACCAAGGCGTTTAAACTTAAAAGTAAGCCAACCGACCAAGAAGCCGATAAATACATAACCGAGCAAATGGCGCTTAAACAAAGCGAAATTGACGTTGTAAAAAAATACCTGCCTGAGTTTAAAAAGGTATTACCCGCAACAAAAGTTGCTATACTATTAAGCCTAGAACAAGAGTTTAAAATGGAGTTACTTCGCAAAATGAAAGACCGCAGACAACAAGGCAGATAACTTAACCGAAAGGAAACCTCAAATGGTTTCCTTTTTTGTTTTTAATTGGTTGTGTAAAGTTATATTTGCCCAAAATTTAATGGAAATGACTAAAGGACCAATTTCTCAATTTATTGAAAAACACTACAAGCATTTTAATGCTGCTGCATTGGTAGATGCTGCAAAAGGATACGAAACACACCTTACTGAAGGCGGTAAAATGATGGTAACTCTGGCAGGTGCAATGAGTACTGCAGAGCTAGGCAAATCGTTAGCAGAAATGATACGCCAAGGTAAAGTTGATATTATTAGCTGCACCGGAGCAAACCTTGAAGAAGATATTATGAATTTAGTTGCACATAGCCACTATAAGCGTGTGCCTAATTACCGTGATCTCTCTCCTCAAGACGAGTGGGATTTATTAGAAAACCATTACAACCGTGTTACTGATACTTGCATCCCTGAGGAAGAAGCTTTCCGCAGGTTACAAAAACATATTCATAAAATTTGGAAAGATGCCGATACCGCAGGCGAACGTTATTTCCCACACGAGTACATGTACAAAATTTTATTAAGTGGCGAGTTAGAACAGTACTACGAAATAGACCCAAAAGATTCGTGGATGTTGGCTGCAGCACAAAAAAATATACCTATCGTAGTTCCGGGTTGGGAAGACAGCACCATGGGCAACATTTTTGCCAGCTACGTAATTAAGAACGAAATTAAAGCAAGCACCATGAAAAGTGGTATTGAGTACATGGCTTGGTTGGCAGATTGGTACACCAAAAACAGCGATGGTAAAGGCGTGGGCTTTTTCCAAATTGGTGGTGGTATTGCAGGCGATTTCCCTATTTGCGTAGTACCTATGTTATACCAAGATATGGAAATGGAAAATATTCCGTTTTGGAGTTATTTCTGCCAAATTAGCGATTCAACAACCTCATACGGTTCATACTCTGGTGCAGTGCCAAACGAAAAAATTACCTGGGGTAAACTAGACATTAACACACCTAAATTTATTGTAGAGAGCGATGCTACTATTGTTGCACCGTTAATGTTTGCCTGGATTTTAGGCTGGTAATTTATCTACCTTCATATTTAAAAACGCCATTTCAATTATTTGAAGTGGCGTTTTTTTTATAGGGGCTTACCATAAAGCTTGCCCAACACATTACCAACGCAAGTAGCTTTACGGTCGGGCTGTTCGCTACAAGTCCTCGCTCGTACCTCGCTGTGGGCTTTGCGCTGCCATCCCTAAGCCGGGTTTAGCTTGCATACAAAAATCACTTTCAATTTATAAAACGAGCAGAACAAGTGCCTGTGAGTGAATCATTCAATAAAAACTCAATTCATCAAAACTTCTACAGCTACTTCGTTTCTACGTTTAATAACATCCCAAGGGGCATTATAACCCATGTACATATAAGGACCAACAGTTTGTATTTGTTGTTGGCTAAGTAGGTTTGCTAATTTTTGTCGATGAGCCTCTACTTTTTCTGCAGATGAAAAACCACCGTAGGTAATCACTGCTAAAGTTTTTTCGCCTTCCTCCAAAATTTTCACTCTGCCGGATACAGGCTTGGGCAACTCGTCTTTTTTATACTGTTTAGGCATAACAAAATACATGGTAGCGGTATCGCCCATTTTAACAACAACAGGTGCTGTCATGGCAATTTTTTGATTGCTATCATTACCACCAAAAATATACCCGGCTATGGTTCTAAAACCACTGTTCATGCTTTTATCCATAATAGTATCTTGTAATTGGGTTTGTGCTACTACCATTTTAGGATATTTCCTTATCTCTACTTCGCCTATGGTTCTAATTACTTTGTAATCGGGGGTTTCTATTTCACCCGTTTTAAAGGCAAACAACAACATCACCAATCCAACAAGTAACAACAAAACTGTGCCCGAAATAAAAAATGTTTTAGTCATAAGAATACAACATTTCTGTGCGCGTATAGTTTCCTTATCAACCTATAATATTAAATAATACTGCGAGTAGTGTTACCAACTCGCAAATGGATGGCGCAATTTGAGCGCTCTAAAACTCATGAAATAAAAAAAGTCTTGGCATACATAACCAAGGCTTTTTATTTAATATGTTATTACTATAAATAATCAAACTTAGCAGTAAAGTGTCTAAGCTGTGGTGGTTGCCAGGTTATTTTCATGCCTTTTAACGCATCTTTATTTTGGTTAATTTCCGTTAACGATTCAATCACATAATCAATATGGCTTTGGGTATAAACCCTACGCGGAATAGCCAAACGCACTAAATCCATAGCTGCCTCTTTTTCGGTACCATCGGGTTGTAATCCAAACATTACGGTTCCAATTTCGCAAGCACGTATGCCGGAGTTTAAATACATTTCAACTGCTAAACTTTGCCCAGGGTAATGCTTAGGTGTAATGTGTGGCAACATGGCTCTTGCATCAATATAAATGGCATGTCCGCCCGCTGGCCTTACAATAGGAATACCTGCTTTTAATAAATGATTACCTAAGTATTGCGTGCTTGTAATGCGGTAGTTCAAATAATCTTCACTCACTACTTCTTCTAAACCTACAGCCATAGCTTCTAAATCGCGCCCGGCTAAACCACCGTAGGTAGGAAAACCTTCGGTTAAAATTAATAAGTTACGTGCTTGTTGTGCCCACTCATCGTTGTTCATCGCAAGCCAACCACCAATGTTTACCAAAGCATCTTTTTTGGCACTCATGGTACAACCATCTGCATAAGAGAATATTTCTTTCACAATCTTTTCTACCGAAATATTTTCGTAACCCGGTTCACGCATTTTTATGAAATACGCATTCTCGGCAAAGCGGCAAGCATCAATAAACAACGGGATATTATACTTCTTGCAAATTTCTTTGGTTGCTCTGATGTTGGCCATAGAAACCGGCTGTCCCCCACCCGAGTTGTTGGTAATGGTAAGCATTACCACAGGTATGTTTGCCACACCTTTTTCCTCAATAAATTGTTCAAGCTTAACCAAATCCATATTACCTTTAAACGGATGTTCTAAGGCCGGATTTTTTCCTTCTTCAATCACCAAATCAACCCCAACTGCACCAGTAAATTCTATGTTTGCACGGGTAGTATCAAAGTGCGTATTGTTGGGTATAAATTTGCCTTTACCACCAATAATAGAAAACAATATTTTTTCGGCAGCACGACCTTGATGTGTTGGGATAATATGCTCGAAAGGCATAAGGTTATATACCGCATTTTTAAACCTGTAATACGATGGACTACCTGCATACGATTCATCGCCCTGCATTATGGCAGCCCATTGTTTAGCACTCATGCTGCTAGTACCCGAGTCGGTAAGTAAATCAATAATTACGTGCTCCGAATCAAGTTTAAATAAGTTATAATCGGCCTGTTTTATGTATTGTTCACGCTCGGTACGTGTGGTCATTTTAATAGGTTCTACCGATTTAATTTTAAAGGGTTCTATTATTGTTCTCATATGGTTGCGATATTTCGGTTGGCAACTTCATCAAACCCAAAATAAAAAAATATGACCAAGCGCATGTGCAGCACATGATTTAAGTTATCAAATATTCGAACAATATCCCTAAACTCGCGTTACTAATAATTAACAGATATGATTACAATAACCCAACGCAGATTTTTGCCCAATAAATTAAAGGTTACATCTTGGGATGTGTTAGCACCTTATTTTAACCAATTGGTTGAAAGACCCATTAACAACAAACATGAGTTGGAAGAATGGTTGAAAGACCGCAGCGAGTTAGAGGCATTTGTGAGTGAAGATTTAGCTTGGCGTTACGTTAAAATGACTTGCAACACCGAAGACAAAGAACTAGAAAAAGCTTACTTGTTTTTTGTTACTGAAATTGAACCACAAATTTCGCCAATTAACGATAAGCTAAACAGAAAATTAGTGGATTGCCCATACATAGATGAGTTAGATAAAGACAAATACTTTATTTACCTGCGCGGCATAAAAAAAGAGATTGAAATTTTTAGAGAAGCCAACGTGCCTTTAATGGCTGAAATTGCTACCGAAAGCCAGAAATACGGAAGTATAGTTGGTGGTTTGATGGTGGAAATAGATGGTAAAGAGCTAACCTTACAACAAGCAGCTAACTATTTAAAAAACCCGGATAGGACAAAACGCGAAGCAGCATTTAATAAGATTAATGAAAAACGATTAGCTCATGCACAAGAGTTAGATCAATTGTTTGATAAGCTAATTGCACTTCGTCATCAGGTTGCTATAAACGCAGGTTTTGAAAATTACCGCGATTATATGTTTGCTGCTTTAGGTAGGTTTGATTATGAGCCTGAAGATTGTTTTGCTTTTCATGCTGCCATACAACAAGAGGTAGTTCCATTAGTAAAACAATTTAACGAGAAGCGTGAAAAGGAATTAGGGTTTAAACTTCGTCCATGGGATTTAGAAGTAGATACACAAAACCGTGAAGCACTAGAACCATTTACCAGCGGTGCTGATTTATTGGATAAAACAATAAAATGTTTCCGTAAAGTAGATGATTATTTTGCATGGTGTATTGAAACCATGGATAATATGGGCCGTTTGGATTTAGAAAGTAGAAAAGGTAAAGCTCCGGGTGGTTACAATTACCCAATGGCAGAAACCAGTGTTCCATTTATTTTTATGAATGCGGCTTCATCAACACGTGATGTAGAGACAATGGTGCATGAAGGCGGACATGCTGTGCATTCGTTTTTAAGCAAAGATTTAGAGTTAGCCGCATTTAAAAACTGCCCAAGCGAGGTTGCCGAGTTAGCCAGCATGAGTATGGAGTTAATAAGTTATGATGGTCAGGATGAATTTTACCGCACACCGGAGGAGTTTAAACGTGCTAAAGAAGAACACTTGGAAGGCATCATAAAAATACTTCCTTGGATAGCAACCATTGATAAGTTTCAACATTGGATATATACACATCCAACCCATACTGCAGATGAACGCAAAGCCTATTGGATTGAATTGAGTAAGGAGTTTGGAACAGGCATGGTAGATTGGAGTGGTTACGAGCACATACAAGCTTACACTTGGCAAAAGCAATTGCATTTGTTTGAAGTACCTTTTTATTACATAGAATATGGTATGGCACAATTGGGCGCTTTAGGTGTATGGCGTAATTTTTTAAATGATAAAAAGAAAGCTGTAACACAATACAAAGAAGCATTAAGCCTAGGCTACACCAAACCAATTGGCGATATTTACAATGCTGCCGGAGTTGAGTTTAACTTCAGCGCTTCGTACATTAAATCCTTGATGGAATTTGTAAAAAGCGAATTGCAAAAATTATGATGAATCATTTATAAATCAACACAAGTAAAGACAACTGTTTTTGTTGCGTTTAAATTATGCTAACAACTAATATAAATAACGTTTATCACACAAATGAAAATACTGTGCGTAGGTAGAAACTATACTGAGCATGCCAAAGAATTAGGTAATGCTGTGCCCGAAAATCCTGTAATATTTAGCAAACCAGATACTGCATTACTTAAAAACGGAGAACCATTTTATCATCCTGATTTTAGTAGTGACATACACCATGAAGTGGAGTTGGTGATTAAAATTAGTAAGATGGGTAAAAAAATTCAACCCAAATTTGCGAGAAATTATTTTAATGAAATTGGATTAGGCATTGACTTTACAGCACGCGATACACAATCAAAACTAAAAGAAAAAGGATTGCCTTGGGAACTTGCAAAAGCATTTGATGGATCTGCTCCTATTGGTGAATTTATAAATGTGGAAGGCAAAGATTTAAGTAACATTAACTTTAGTTTAAAGAAAAACGGTGAAGTGGTACAACAAGGCAATACATCACAAATGATATTTCCATTTGAAGAAATTGTAAGTTTTGTATCCCAATATTTTACTTTAAAAGTTGGCGATTTAATTTATACCGGAACACCGGCAGGTGTTAGTAAAATTAATATTGGTGATAAACTGGAGGGTTTTATTGAAGACCAACCCATGTTGGTTTGTGAGGTAAAATAACCTACGCTTGAGTAGGGAGTGTTACGTAAAAAGTTGTGCCTTTTCCGTATTCACTCTCTACTTTTATAGTACCGTTGTTTTTCTCGATAAACTCTTTACAAATCAACAAGCCCAATCCTGTTCCGTGTTCCCCATTGGTACCATAACCAATTTTAACTTGCTCACTAAATAACGATTGAAGAACTTCAGGTTTCATCCCTACGCCATCATCTTTTACGGCTATGGTTGCAGTATTGTTTGCAGTTGTCGAGCTTATTTCAATTTTACTGTTGTGTTTAGAAAATTTAATGGCATTGGCAACTAAGTTACGTAGTACCAAGTCAAAGTTATCTTTATCAACAAAAACCTTTACATCAATATTAACATGAGAAACCAAAGAGATACTCTTTTGTTGGGCAAATACATTCAATAAATCAAAAGCACCTTTTACCTCTTCGTGTAAGTTTAAGTATATAGGACGAACTTGAGCGTGACCTTGCATGTGGCTCTTAGACCACTGTAATAAGTTATCAAGTAATAAACTTAACGACTTTAATTGTTGTCCAAAACTGCCCTTCAATGCATTAAAATCATCGGTGGTCATAAGTTTACGTTCCATCAAATCCATCACCCCAACAAGCGCTGCAATTGGGCTTCTTAAATCGTGAGATAAGATTGAAAAAGTTTTATCTTTTAAAGCGTTTAACTCTTTTAGTTTAAATGACTGCTCTTCAATTTCAAGTTTCTGAGCGTAGCTTATTTCTTTAAGTTTCTTTTCTTTTTTACGGTTTCTATTCACTAATAAAATCATCACAATTAAAAGTAGAACAAAGCCAATCATTGAACTCACAATAATTCTCTGGCGTTGGTTATTTGCTTCTT
>CAZRVA010000012.1:0-40485 GCA_964603255.1 uncultured Chitinophaga sp. | reverse complement strand
ATATTGGTTACTAAATTAACATTGGGAACCGCACAAAGGCCCTTATGTTTCAATATGGTTAATCCCCACTGGTAATCCCACGTATTAAATGCCTTCTTTTTACTGTATAAAAATATTTGTTGCCAATACCTTTTTAAGCCATTGTGCAATGTGTAATAATCAAGGTTTAGTTCTTTATCAGATTCGATGTTGTTTAATTCAAAATCATATTTCTGCCAGGCACTGCGCCAAGTTGCCCAACCCCAAATAAAACTAAACATCGAAAAGTAATAAGAAGCTTCTCCTCTTTTAATACCACGTTGAAAATTAGAACCACAAATTTGCATTACACGCTCATCATCTTGGTAACGTAAAAGCATTTCTTTGCAAAACCCAAAAAACTCTTGTGAAGGTAAACAATCATCTTCTAAGATAATCCCCATTTCCTCTTGCTCAAAAAACCAAGAAATTGCCCCACTCACAGCAGGTCCGCACCCCATGTTATGCTCACGATACAAAGTTTTCACTTCGCATGGCCAATCAACCTGTTTAAAAATTTCACGTGTTTTTTGACTTAAAGTTTTATCCTCAGGCTTATGCGCTCTTGCCCCATCAGCAGCAACATAAAGCCTACTAGGCTTAGCAAGTTTAACCGCATCAAAAACACGTTGGGTTTCCTCAGGTCTATTAAAAACCAGCATCAAAACAGGTATATCAAAATTATTGTTCATGCCATAAAAAGTATATCGGCAATAATACACATTGACGTTTAATTGATAAAATATATCTGTCCTATACGCTTTGTTTAGCAGATATTGTATTTTGCAAGCCGTGCAAATACCGTTTTTCAATAAAATACAATCACCACATATTAAAAAGTATGTAGCCAACACAGGTTGGGTATTTGCCGATTTTTTCTTGAGACAGGGTTTGAATATTATAGTTGGTATTTACGTAGCAAGGTATTTGTTACCTGAAGGACTTGGATCTCTATCATACGCTACAACCTATCTTCAATTATTGCAGCCCTTCGCCTACATAGGTTTAACTGCAATTGTAATAAGAGACCTAGTAAAATTTAAAAATGATTCCCCCTCAATAATGGGCACCGCATTTGTTTTTAAGCTATCTGCGTCTATCATTTCATTTATTGCCATTCTCGCCATAGTTTATTTTTTGAACAATGATTCCATCTCAAAGTGGTATATAGTTATTGCGTCTGCATCACTACTCATTTCGCCACTACAGGTTATCGACTTTTATTTCCAAGCACAAGTAAAAGCTAAGTACATAGTTTATTCGCAACAAATATCCTCTGTTACTATTTCTTTACTAAGACTTACCGGTGTATTTCTAGCATTTGATATAACATGGTTTGTTTGGATGCTATTGGCCGAAACTGTTGTTACATCGGTCATGTTGATATTATTTTACACTGTAAATAAACAACAAATCAGCTTATGGAAATTTGAAAAACACGTTGCCAAAAGATTTTTAGGCGAGTTATGGCCTGTTATTTTCTCTGGGTTCTTTATAGCCCTTTACATGCGCATAGATCAATTAATGATTTTTGAAATGTTAGATGCTAAATCACTGGGTATATACGCTGCAGCTGTAAAACTTTGTGAGCCCTTTTATGTGGTAGCTACGCTAATTTGTTCATCACTATTTCCTGCAATTGTAAATGGCCTTGAAATCAGTAGAGCCGAGTATGAATATCGACTACAAAGGTTATTCAACATACTAACATGGCTATCAATAATTGCTTCCTTATTCATTCATTTTACTTCACCACTGATAATTAAATTAATATACGGAAGTGAGTATGATGGTGCTGAGGTTGTACTACAGGTATATTTTTGGGCAAGCATTTTGGTGTTTCAAGGAGTGGTTGCCGGGCAGGCATACGTTACAGAAAAACTGCAACTTTACGGCACGTTGTACACCGCAATTGGTGCCGCAATTAATATAGGATTGAATTATATTTTAATTCCTAAAATGGGTGTTGTTGGTGCTGCAATTGCCACACTTGTAGCCTACAGTTTCTCCGCAACTTTACTGAATGCTCTTTTTAAACCAACACGGCTAATTTTTAAACAGCAAATACTCGCATTTACTGCTATATTTACAAAACCAAAGTTATTATTACAATCGTTTCATGTTACAAAAAATAATTCCTGAAAAATATAAGGGAGCGGCATATAAGCTAAAACAAAAAGTGCTTGGATCATACTTTAATAAAAGTTACAGCCAAGAGGGGGAGGATATGGTTCTTCATCGTATGATGGGTAGTGTAAAAAACGGGTTCTATGTTGATGTAGGAGCTCATCACCCACTAAGGTTTTCAAACACCTACTTTTTTTATCAAAAAGGTTGGAGAGGAATCAATATTGATGCAATGCCCGGAAGTATGGATATCTTTAAAAACAAGCGCAGTAGAGATATTAACTTGGAGGTTGCCGTTGCTGAAAAACCTGAAGAACTTACCTTTTATATTTTTGAAGAACCCGCTATAAATAGTTTTGATGCAGATCTTTCTGAAAAACGCATAAAGGATGGTAATAAATTGGTTGAAAAAAGGGTAATAAAAACCAAGACTTTAGAGCAAATTCTAGATGAGAATTTACCAAAAAATCAAACTATTGACTTCATAAGTATTGATGTGGAAGGATTTGACCTAATGATATTGAGAAGTAACAATTGGAATAAATATAAACCGAATATTGTTGCTGTAGAATGCTTGGGTTTTGACTTGGTGAGCATACAGCAAGACGCTGTATACAAATTTCTTATTTCACAAGGTTATAGTCTTGTAGCCAAAACAGTAAATACTTGTTTCTTTCAAATCAATAAATCATGAGCACTTGTAAAATTTGTGGCAACAACACTCATCCCGTTTTCACGGCTAAAGTGTTAAATAAATACGATGTTCAATACGAGCAATGCACAAACTGCATGTTTATTCAAACGGAAAAACCATACTGGCTAAACGAGGCTTACCAAAGTGCTATAAACAACAATGATACTGGAATATTAATGCGTAACGAAAGGTTTAGAAGTATAGTTACGGTTTTAATTAGTTTTATTTTTGATAAAGAAGATAAGTACCTTGATTATGCAGGTGGCTACGGTATTTTTACACGTATGATGCGTGATGTTGGTTTTAATTATTTTTGGGTTGATGAATACGCTAAAAATTTAGTTTCAATTGGATTTGAACACCAAGCCGGATCCAAATATAAGGCCATTACAGCATTTGAAGTATTTGAACATTTGGATAACCCCGAAGAGAAACTAGTTGATATGTTATCTTACACAGATAATATCATTTTCTCTACCGAGTTAGTTCCAGACGCCACGCCCAATAAAGATTGGTGGTATTATGCCTTTAACCACGGTCAACATATTGCATTTTACCATAAAAAATCGTTGTTGCACCTAGCACAAAAACATGGCTTACACCTGTCATCAAATGGTTCTAATTTTCATGTTTTGAGTAAAAAACCAATTAATCCGTTGGTATTTAAACTGCTTTACAAGGTCAGCAAATTTGGTTTGTATTGGTTTGCCAAACTTGGACTTCAAACCAAAACCTTTACCGACCACAAATTAATGAGTTAAATTCATGCGCGTTTTGTTTGATGATGAGGTGTTTTTTAGGCAACGTTTTGGTGGCGTTTCGCGCATATTTGCAAAACTTATTGAAGGCATTGAACAAAGCCGCGAACACCAATTGTTATTTGATTGCAACTACTCAGAAAACGAATACTTATTGCAACTCAAACCCAATACTAACTCTTTTTTAAAACCTTATCAATTTCCGTTAAAAGGTAAATTAATAAGAGGTATTTATGGCAGGTATTCGCACCAAAAAACCATCAATACCATTAGCAAACAAAAGGTTGATGTTTTTCACCCAACGTTTTATGCTAACTACTACTTACAAGCACTAAATAAGGCCAATTTACCATTGGTGTTTACAGTACATGATTTAATACACGAGCAAACACCAAACAATGCGCACTATGCACAAATGGCAAAAATGAAGGAAGAAAACCTAAAAGTGGCTAATCAAATTATTGTGGTTTCTGAGCATACCAAGAAAGATTTATTGCGTATCTATCCGTTTGTCAATCCTGCATTAATACATGTAATACACTTGGCTCAATCGTTACCACAACAAGGCAAAAAACCAAATTTTTTGCCGGAGCATTACATCTTGTTTACAGGTGAACGTGGCGGATACAAAAACTTTGTTTCGTTGTTGCATGCCTTTGCAAACATCTCAAAAACCAACCCAGATTTGCAATTGTATTGTGCAGGTAGTGCACCATTAAGTAATGATGAACTTTCGCTTGCCAATCAACTAAACATCACAAATAAATTACACCATTCCAGGTTAAGTGATGAGGAATTGCGTTACGTGTACCAACATGCTAAACTATTTGTTTTTCCATCAACCTACGAAGGTTTTGGCATACCCATGTTAGAAGCATTTAATGCCGGAACACCTGTTATAGCCAATAATGCAACCAGTTTACCAGAAGTTGGTGGTGATGCAGCCTATTATGTTGATGCCACAAAAGTGGATGAGCTTGCTGAAGCCATTAAACTTGTGTTGACTGATGAAAGTTTAAGAAAACAATTGATTGAAAAAGGCATTAAAAGAGAGCAACAGTTTACCTGGCAAAACCACATCAAGCAAACTTTACAAGTGTATCAAAAGGCAGTAAAATGAAATTTTTACTTGTAGATAATTACGATTCATTCACACATATGCTTGCCGATTATGTAAGGCAATGTAATGTGGTGTGCGATGTGGTTCGTAATGATGATGACAGGCTTAAGGATAAAAATTTCGTGAACAACTATCATGCTTTAGTATTATCTCCAGGCCCCCAAACACCATCACATGCAGGACATTTAATGGATGTAATTGAGCAATACCATCAAACCAAACCAATATTAGGAGTCTGTTTAGGTCATCAAGCCATTGGCGAATATTTTGGTGCCACTTTACAAAAGGCCATTGTACCCAAACATGGAAAAGTTGATGTAGCCCAACACAAAAACCATTGGTTGTTTGTTGACATTTCTCAAGATTTTGAGATTACCAGGTATCATTCATTAATTTTAAACAACATCAAACCACCATTACAAATTATTGCACACACGGCAAATGGCGAAGTTATGGCTCTGACTCATAACACGTTGCCTATTGTTGGTATACAATTTCACCCCGAATCTTGTTTAACAAAACAAGGTTTAACCCTAATAAAAAACTTTGTGCTGATGGTACAACAACGTTTAGGATAAGTTAATTTTCTTATATTTGGTTGCAATTCGTAACATATAAATGGATATAGCGATAAAACAAGAAGGCAAGTTTAAGTACATTGAAGAAGGTGAAGGCGAGGTACTTCTGCTTTTACATGGATTATTTGGAGCGCTTAGTAATTGGAGAGATGTAACCGAACATTTCTCTAAAAAATATAAAGTAGTTATTCCTTTAATGCCCATTTTTGAAATGAATATTTTAAGCCTAAGCGTAGAAGGATTAGCTAACTTTATTCATGAATTTATTGAATTCAAAAACTTTAAATCGGTAAACCTATTAGGAAATTCCCTAGGCGGACACGTAGCGTTGGTTTACCTAAAAAAATATCCTCAAAACGTTAAAACTTTATTGTTAACCGGTAGCAGCGGTTTGTATGAAAATGCAATGGGCGGCAACTATCCTAAAAAGGGAGATAAAGAGTTTATAAGAAAGAAGGTAGAGATTACTTTTTACGACCCTAAAACTGCTACAGACGAACTGGTAGATGAGGTTTTTGATACCGTTAACGATAGGATGAAAGTGTTACGCATTTTAACCATGGCAAAATCTGCTATCAGGCACAATATGCGTAAAGATATTCCCAACATAAAAATACCGGTTTGTTTAATTTGGGGTAAAGATGATGTAATTACTCCGCCCAATGTTGGTGAAGAGTTTCATGAATTATTACCAAACTCCGAGCTGCATCTTTTAGATAAATGCGGGCACGTTCCTATGATGGAACATCCTGCTGAGTTTAACAAAATTGCTGAAGCGTTTTATATAAAGAACTTATAAAAAATGATTGCAGAAGAACTGTTATCCGACCAAATTATTCCGCTAAAAAAAGGCGACTTGTGCGAGGCTGCTATCAGCTTTATGCATGATGCCAAAGTGGTAGAAATGCCGGTTGTTGAGCACAGTAAACTTTTGGGTTATTTACACATTAGCAAAGCAGAAAAAACGCAAAGCAAAACTGTTGGGCAAGCCATGGAAAGCAAACTTTTGTTTGTACCCGCAAATACCCACCTTTTTGATATAGCGCGTATTATGTACGATACACAAGCCACAACTATTGCCGTGTGCGATGAGCAACAAAATTACCTAGGTGCTGTGGCGTTGGCCGATTTGCTTAAAGCTTATTCAAAAAACACAGCCAACAGTTTACCAGGGGCAATTGTAACCTTAGAGTTACTACCAAGAGATTATTCTTTAACAGAAATAGCGCGTATAACAGAAAGCAACGATTTTAAAATTACCGGTTTATTCATCAGAAATATTGAGGATAACAAACTTGAAGTGAGTTTGAAGTTTAACTCAGTAGAAATAAAAACCGTTTTGCATACGCTTGAGCGCTATAACTACAATATTAAATCAGTACATCAACTAAGCGAGATTGCAGAAAACCTAAACGACAGGTTAAATTGGTTGATTAAATACATTAATACTTAACATTATGAAACTCGCTATATACGGCAGGGTTTATAAAAAAGAATACCAAAAGCAACTGCAAAAGTTGTTCGACTTTCTGCATGAAAACGAGATTGTTTTTTTGGTTGAAGAAACATTTCTCATTCAGTGTAAACAAGCCGAAATAAAAATCAAGGAAAACAACAGCTTTGATAGTTATGATGTGTTAAAAAATAGCGAAGTTGATTACATGGTAAGTATTGGCGGTGATGGTACTATGCTTGATTGCCTTACGTACATTCGCGATTTACAGATTCCGGTATTGGGTATAAATAGCGGTCGTCTAGGCTTTTTAGCCGGAGTAAGTATGGATGATGCACCCAAAGCGATTGATAACCTAAGAAAAGGACATTTTCAAGTAGATAGTCGCTCGGTTATTCAACTCGAATCAAACCAACCACTTTTTGGCGGCATTAAGTATGCCCTGAACGACTTTGTAATCCATAAAAAGGATTCATCGTCTATGATTATTATTCACTCCTATATAAATGGGGAGTTTTTAAACTCTTACTGGAGTGATGGATTAATCATTTCAACACCAACCGGCTCTACGGGTTATTCTTTAAGTTGCGGAGGGCCCATTCTTTACCCAACCAGTGCAAGCTTTGTTATTACACCGGTAGCTCCTCATAACTTAAATGTTCGTCCAATAGTGGTTAGCGACCAAAATGTACTGTCGTTTGAAATTGAAGGGAGAGCCACCAGTTATTTGGTATCATTAGATTCAAGGTCGGAAACCATTAACAGCAATACACAATTGGCAGTAAGAATGGCCGACTTTAAATTCCACTTGATCAGATTTAACGAGGAAAATTACCTGAACACCTTACGTAAAAAATTAATGTGGGGTGTTGATAATAGAAATGTATAACCAATGGGCATTTAACTGCCTTGATGATATAAACTTTGGAATTGTAGTTTATTATAATAATTTTGTACCATCATAAACCCTTTTGAATGAAGACGATTTATAAGATTTTAGCTTTATTAATATTAACATCATTTGGTAATTTAAGTGTAAATGCCCAAAAAATTGATGCAGGATTGCTATTGGGCGGCTCTTATTATTACGGTGATGTAGTTAATGAGCTCGAGCCAACCACAATGAGGGGAGCTATTGGTGGATTTTTACGTTACAGATTGGGCGGCAGGTTCGCTGTAAAAGCTTATGGTGGATTTAATAAAGTATCAGGTGATGATCAACTAAGTGAAAGCCAATGGCAAAGAGAGCGTAATTGGTCGTTTGAAACCAACATCTTAGAAGGCTCTTTACAATTAGAGTGGAACTTAATAGAAGACCGTAATCGCGGCAGAAGATTTGCCAACCCATTTATCCCCTATTTATTTGGTGGTATTGGCATGTTTAACTTTACCCCAAAAAGCGATTTTAATGGGCAAATGCAAAGTTTAGCACCACTACAGCTTTCTGGTGTTGCTTACACACAAAATGGTATTTGTGTTCCGTTTGGTTTTGGTGCTAGGTATTACGTAGCACGTAAATTTCAATTAGGATTTGAGTTGGGTATTAGATATACCAACACATCATACATTGATGACATAGCGCCTGATAACGTGTATCAAGATCCAAGCAAAACACCTTTCCCAACATTAACCCAATACTATTATTCACGCAGCACAGCTAACCGTAATCCGGGCGATTTAAGAAGTAAAATGGGTAATACCAAAGAAGGTTACGGCTCTAATGGATTGAACCAATTTTTAGGTGCAAGCGATTTTTATGTAACCATGGGTATTACCGCTGCATATACATTTGGTGAAGCAACAGGCGGAGGAAGCGGAAGTCGTGGCAGAAGCTACGGAAAAGCCATTCGTTGCCCACGTTTTTACTAACATTATCTTTCTTTCTTAAAACTTAAGCTATTAAAAATTAATAGCTTATCCCACAACTTTTGCAAACATTTTGCGTTTTAAGCTATAAACCTATATTTGTTGTTTATGGGGGTTAACACATTTTTCAAACTTAAAAACTTTCTAGCCGTTTCTTCTACTCTTTTAATCATGCCGGTTTTTGCGCAAAACATAGAGTTTGGTGTATATGGAGGTGTGTCAAATTATATTGGTGATGTGAGTGAGCAAAAAATGCGCTTTGATCAGTTTCATCCTAGTGCTGCTGTGATGGGCCGATACAATGTAAGCCAAAGATTTACGTTAAAAGGGATGATTGCTTACGGAAAAGTTTCAGGTGCTGATTCATTGGCATCAAAACCTAAAAACCAAATGCGTAACACCAATTTCCACAGCGATATTTACGAGTTTTCTGTTCATGGAGAATACAATTTAGTTCCCAACAAACTATCGGGCAGAGGCGGAAGACCCTTTGTTCCTTACGTTTTTGGAGGTATTGGTATTTTTCACTTCAACCCTAAAACAGATTTTGGTGGAAACACATACGAGCTACAGCCATTAGGAACAGAAGGTCAAGGAACAACCCAATACAATAACTTAAAAAAATACGATTTAACAACCGTTTGTGTACCTATTGGAATGGGTATAAAAAAACGCGTATCACAAAGTTTTGTGGTAGGTGTTGAGGCTGGATTTCGTTTTACTTTCACCAAATACCTTGACGATGTTGGAGGTAAATACGCAAACTCTAATGTTGTAGCACGTGCATACGGACCTACAGCAGGAAGTTTAGCCAACAGAACGGGTGAAGTTGCTGCTGATTATCCAAATTTACCAATAGCAAAAGAAGGCGACCTTAGAACAACACCCGGTTTAATTTTTGGTACAGACATGTATTTTATGGCAGGATTCAGTGTATCATACATTTTTCAGAATGCCGGTATGCTATGTCCGCGACTTTAAACGTTATACCTGTTAGTGAAGTTTAAGTCCATAGTTTATTCGCTTTTTATATGTTTAAGTTTTTCAGCTGTTGCTCAGAAAGTTGAATTGGGTATTCATGCGGGTTTAGCAAATTACACGGGCGATTTAGCACAAAGCATAGTATTAGGAGAAACGAGATACTCTGGTGGAATTTTTGCCCGACTCAACCTAAATAATACATGGGCTTTAACTGCTATCGGTACCCAACTGCGTATTGGTGGCAGTGATGAAAACTTTAGTTACAACCAACCAAGAAACATAAAATTTAAAACGGATATTACTGAATTAGCGGGCTTGGTTGAGTTTAATTACTTTAAATACGGCACCGGTGTAAATGATAAACGATTCAGTCCATATGTATATTGGGGTTTAGGTGCAGCATTTTTTAATCCACAAGGGATGTACAATAACCAATGGTATGATTTACGCCAATATCAAACCGAAGGCAAAGCATACAGCGGAGTAGCAGTGGTTATGCCAATGGGTATTGGAGTGAAGTGGATGCCCGGCAGAAAAATGAGTTTAGAAGGAAGTTTAGGACTAAGAAAAACCTACACCGACTATTTAGATGATGTAAGTAATACCTACGTTGACCCGGCAAAGCAACTGAACGAGCGGGGAATTGTTGGTGCGGCTTTAGCAGATCCATCGTATTCGCTTAACGAAGGTGCATTTTTAAACAAAGAAGGCTACCAACGCGGCAACCCTGATTTTAACGATTTTTACTTTGTTGCCAACATTAGTGTAACTTATCGCATATTTACTCGTATTAAGTGTGCTAGATTTTATTAAATTCGCTACCTTATATTTTTAAACCTAAAATGAGCCTAAAAAGTAAGATTGACGTGCAAAGATTGCCGGAACACATTGCCATTATCATGGATGGTAACGGCCGCTGGGCTAAAGAGAAAGGTAAATTTCGCATTTTTGGTCATCAGAATGGAGTAAAAGCAGTGCGCGAGGCTACTGAATCTGCTGCAGAACTTGGTGTTAAATATCTTACACTTTATGCATTTTCGACAGAAAACTGGAATCGACCTCAGCTAGAAGTTGTTGCACTCATGGAGTTATTGGTTTCCACCATTAGAAAAGAGACCAATACATTAATGAAAAACAATATCAAATTGCAAGCCATTGGAAACATGGGTGATTTACCACCCAAATGCTACAAGGAACTATCGGCTGCCATTGAGGAAACTAAGAATAATACCAGAATGACTTTAGTTTTGGCACTGAGCTACAGTGCCAAATGGGATATTACCAACGCAGTAAAAAACATAGCATCAAAGGTTAAAGACGGGGCACTTCTTCCTGAAAATATTTCAGATAAAACCATAGATGAGCACCTATCCACATTCGGAACTCCAAACCCAGAGTTAATGATTAGAACAAGTGGTGAACATAGAATTAGCAATTTCTTACTTTGGGAGTTAGCCTACAGCGAATTTTATTTTACAGACACCCTTTGGCCCGATTTTAATAGAGAAAACTTGTACGAAGCGATTCTTAATTACCAACAAAGAGAAAGACGCTTTGGCAAAACCAGCGAACAATTAGCCGTTTAATGAAAGTAACTAAATACATATTTCTTGCCTTAATCAGCACTTTAGTTGCTTTGGTATCATTGGCACAAGACACCGCCTCGGTTCAAAAGCCGAGTATGGGCTATATTGATTATAGTTTTCCAAGAACTTACGAGATAACAGGTGTTTTGATTAGTGGTACCAGCTACTATGATAGAAGTGTTTTACAGGTACTTTCAGGATTAGAAATTGGTCAGAAAATTAAAATACCGGGTGATGATATCACACGTGCCATTACCAACCTATGGAAACAAAAACTTTTTGATGATGTAAAAATTAGCATTCTAGATATTACAGACGACAAAGTATCATTGGAAATAACTGTTAGAGAAAAACCTCGTTTATCTAACTTCACCATTAAAGGTTTACGCAAGAGTAAAGCTACTAGTTTACGCGATGAGTTAACACTAAAATCGGGACAAATTATTACCGATAACATGTTAAACTCAACCCGAACCCAAATAAAAAAATACTTTATTGATAAGGGCTTTTTAGATGCAGATGCTACATTTGAGGTAATACCTGATGATGCCCGCAAAAACACCTCAAAACTGCGTATTACGGTTAATAGAGGTGAAAAAGTAAAAATCAATAGCATTGAATTTGTTGGTAACACAACTGTACCATCAAAAAAGCTAAAAAAGGCACTTAAGAAAACCAAAGAGCGCAAACGTTTTTTAGCCAAATCAAGATACATTGAGAGCGAATACGAAGAGGATAAGAAAAAGATTATTGATAAGTACCTTTCACTAGGTTACAGAGATATTGAAATTGTTAGCGATAGCATTTACCGCAACGATAAAAAGTCTATCAACATCAACATTACCCTAAACGAAGGAACTAAGTACTTTTACCGCAGTATTAACTTTGTAGGTAATACAAAGTATACTAGCCAACAGTTGCACGAAATTTTAAAAATTAAACGTGGTGATGTATACAACCAAGCCTATCTTGACTCAAGGTTAAACATGAACCAAACCGACCTAGACATTAGTACTTTGTACATGGATGACGGTTATTTGTTTTTTAGAATTGAACCGGTTGAAGTGTTGGTTGAAGGCGACTCGATTGACCTTGAATTAAGAATGACCGAAGGTCCGCAAGCCCGAATAAACAAGGTAACGGTGATGGGTAATACCAAAACAAGCGACCATGTTATTTTACGCGAGTTACGTACAAAACCCGGACAGCTTTTTAGTCGTAGTGATGTAACACGCAGTTTACAAGCGCTTTCAACAGTTGGTTATTTTAACCCGGAAGCATTAAATGTAAATCCTGTTCCTCACCCGGAAAATGGTACGGTAGATATTGAATACAAAGTAGAAGAAAGACCAAACGATCAGATAGAATTATCAGCAGGTTGGGGTATGTACAGTGTTGTAGGAACCTTAGGTTTAACCTTAAACAACTTCTCTACCCGTAAAATGTTTGACCCTAAAGCATGGGCACCAGTGCCAAGTGGCGATGGACAACGTTTAAGTTTACGTGCTCAAAGTAATGGTACCTTCTTTCAATCATACAGTGCATCATTTACTGAGCCTTGGCTTGGTGGTAAAAAACCAAATGCCTTAACGGTCTCTATTTTCCATTCGGTGCAAAGCAATGGTTACCGTAAAGGAGAAGCTTTACGTTCGGCATTGTTTACAACTGGTGCCAGTATTGGCATTGCTAAACGTTTAAAGTGGCCTGATGATTATTTTGTGGCTCAATACTCGTTAAACCTTCAGCGCTACAATAATATGTACGATGTATATGGTAAGAGTTACATTGCCAGTGTACCCGAAGGTGTATCAAACAGTATTAGTTTGCGTTTTGTATTAAGTCGTAACTCAACCAACCAAAATATTTACCCAAGTAGCGGTTCAAACATTTCATTTTCGGTACAGGCAACACCACCTTATTCGTTGTTTAATGGTGTTGATTATAAAAACCTAGAACCATCAAAACGTTACCGTTTACTGGAGTTTCATAAATGGAAATTTGATGCAACATTCTTCACTCCAATTGTAGGAAAACTGGTAATTATGAGCCGCGCAAACTTTGGCTTTATCGGCACTTACAATCCATTAGTAGGAATGACACCATTTGAGCGTTTTTGGGTTGGTGGAGCAGGATTAATGGGATGGAACTTAGATGGACGTGAACTGGTGGCGCTAAGAGGTTATCAAGACAACTCGCTTACACCGATAAGAAACGATAGAATTGTAACCAACACCGGAACGTTTGAACAGCAAGTACGCGAAGGTGGGACAATTTATAACCGCTACACATTTGAGTTGCGTTATCCAATATCATTAAACCCTCAGGCTACGGTATTCCCGCTTTTATTTGCAGAGGCAGGCGGAGCATGGTTAAAATTTAAAGATTATAATCCGTTTCAAATTTACCGATCTGTGGGCGCAGGTGTGCGTATTTTCTTACCTATGTTTGGTATGATTGGTTTAGATTATGGTTATGGTTTTGATGCTCCAACATACTCTGTTGATGGGCAGTATAACCGTGGTAACTTCCACTTCTTAATTGGTCAACAATTTTAAATCATTTAATAATAAACCAATGATGAAAAAGATTTTTTTATTGATTTTGTTGGCTGGCACTGCTTTTGCAAGTAGCCAAGCACAACGCTTTGCATATGTAGATACCGAGTACATTTTAGATATGCTACCAGAGTACCGTTCGGCACAAAAACAGTTAGAACAACTTTCGGCTGATTGGGAAAAGGAAATTGAGAAAAAACAAACCGCAATTGATAAAATGTACCGCGATTTTACAGCAGAACAAGTTTTATTAACCGAAGATTTGCGTAAAAAACGTGAGCAGGAAATTAAAGACAAAGAAAAGGACCTGCGCGATTATCGCAACGCAAAATTTGGTTACGAAGGTGAGTTGTTTAAGAAAAGACAAGAGTTAATTAAACCTATACAGGACAAAGTTTTTGATGCCGTGCAAAAAGTTGCAAAACAAGGTGCTTTAGATTTTATATTTGCCAAAGGTAGCGACATGATTATGTTGTACTCTAACGCCAAATACGATAAAAGCGATGAAGTACTAACAGAACTTGGTGTTGCGGTTACCAAAAACAAAGACAACCAAAATCAGCAAAAGAAAGACAAGTAAATAAATACCATGAAAAAAACAATTATTACATTGGCTATTGCTATAGCTACGTTTTTTGGCGCTACACAGGCCAATGCACAAAACAAGTTTGCTTACATCGATTTTCAGGAGTTAATGCGTATGATGCCTGAGTACAAAAAGGCAACCACCGATATGGAAGCATTTAGCAAAACATTGCAAGATGAATTGAAAAAAATGAGCGATGAGTTTGAAACTAAATTGGCTACATACCAAAAAAATCAAGCTACTATGAGTGATGCAATTAAAGATTTACGTGAGAAAGAATTGCGTGATATGCAAACTCGTATTCAAGAGTTTCAAGAAAATGCACAAGAAAACGCACGTAACAAAGAACAAGAATTGTTGAAACCAATTATTGAAAAAGCTAAAACTACTATTAGTACAGTAGCTAAAGAAGGTGGTTACACTTATGTGTTTGATAGCAGCCCTGGAACTCCATTATTATATAAACCTGATGGCGATAACATTATGGGTGCAGTTAAAAAGAAATTGGGTATTTTATAATTCGAATAACACTAAACAAAAAATCCCGATGGTGAAACCATCGGGATTTTTTTATGTCTTATAAATCTATGATTTTAATATTCCATTTCCATTCCGCCTCCGCCACCATCGCGTCTTTGGTTATTACGTTTCCTAAACAATGATGCATCCATTTCACCAAACCTCCAAGTAATACTTAAACGAACAAAACGGGTTTCGCGTCTGCGACTGATGTTTTGTTGTATTACATCACTTTCGTAATAAGTCCCAAAACGTCTGGTATTAAAAATATCGTTTACAATTAAGTTAAAACTTAACGTTTTCATGATCTCTTTATTTAACGATACATCTATTGAATATTGATCTAAAGTTTTACCTTGAGGAATAATGCGAGGAGCTTCATAACTTCCATTAACCTGAACTGTATATTGTTTAGGTAGTTTGTAATTTACAATAGCTTTTGTATTCCAACTAAATCCGCTGTTCTGAATAGAGGTGTTACCTACATTAGCACTGATATCGGTATAAAAACCATTTAAGTTAACGGTTAAATCTAACTTGCGCTTAAAGAAACTAATTTTAAAATTGTTCTCCCAACCCATGTTGTACATGTTGTTACCATTAATAAATGTATTTAACAACACATCAGAAGTATCGTTATACTTTTGAGCAAACTGTGTAATTGCGCCTTCTGTTTGCCTAACATATACCGAGGTAAATAAATTTCCACTTGTAAAAATGCGGTTATAGTTTGCTTCAACCGAATTAATGAACTCTGGGCGTAACAAAGGATTACCTGTACGGTAATTCATTTTATCGGCAAACATAATAAACGGCATTACCTGCATAAAACCAGGGCGACTAATTTTACGGGCAAAATTCATTTGTATTTCATGTTTCTCGCCAACACGTTTGGTTAAATAAATGCTCGGGAAAAATGCCTTTCCTAAATTCGACATGCCATCAGGATACAAATATTCTACTGATTGATTTTTACCAACTAACTCACCAATAAACCTAGTTTGCTCAAAACGTAAACCAACCATATAACCGATACCCATCGGCTTGTACATGTTGGAATATGTTGCATAAATGGCATTTACCATATCATTAATTTTGTAATTGTTTGATAAGGTAGAATCCATTACTACTTCTCCCGAATTGTTGTTGCGGTATCCCACATCAATAATAGAAACCTCTTCTTTGATATTACTGCGAATACCAAATTCCCATTTAGCTGTATCCGTTATCGGGTTGGTAAAGTCTAATTGATAAGTTAATGTTTTACTTGTGCCCGATCCTCTATTAACTTGTTGCTCTTGAGCTGTAATGGGTTGACCAACATTGTTGTAGTTATTGGTAGTAAAATCACTATTGTTCTTACGATCACCAAAGTTATAGGTAATATCAGTAGACAATTCTTTGCCTCTTTTTGGAAATGTTTTGCGAAGTTGTAACTGTGTGCTGTAATTATCCCAATTGGTAACACCAGTAGTAGTTCTTGACCCAGAAGTTAACACGTTATTGGCTGAATCACGGTCGTTAAAAAATTGTTTCTCATCCGAATCAAAACCACCGGTCATTAATCCCTGGCTGATAGAAATGGTGGTACGATTAGTCAAATTGTAATCGTAAGCAATACGGCCATTTTGCATCAACCTGTCCATTACCACATCATTGTTTTGATTATAAAAACCAATAGTCTCACCATTGCGCAGTAAAGTACGGTTGGTATAGCCTTTTGTTGGATTACTTGCTGTATTAATGTTATATGAAATATTAAAATTACTTCTTCCTTCTTTGATATTAAGGTTAAGCATACCATTGTATCTGTTTGGATAACCAGCACCCAAAGTTACCAAACCATTATAGCCGGGCTTGGTATTCTTTTTTAGGATGATATTTAAAATACCTCCAGAAGTAGATGCATCATATTTTGCTGAAGGATTGGTAATTACTTCAATTCTATCAATTTGGTCGGAAGGGATTTGCTCCAATGTTAATAAGGTTGGTCGGCCATCAACAAAAATTGTTGGGCTACTGTTACGTAAAGTTACACCTCCATCGGCATCAACAGATAAACCCGGTATGTTTTTTACTGCGTCAATACCGGTACCACCTCTCGCAGAAATATCTTTGTCAACATTATAAATTCTCCTATCCACTGTCATGATTACAGCAGCACGCTCACCTTCAACAACAGCCTCTTTTAAACTTTTGGCATCAACTTGTAAGCTAATGTTTCCT
The DNA here is from genome assembly GCA_964603255.1 of uncultured Chitinophaga sp. GTDB lineage: Bacteria > Bacteroidota > Bacteroidia > UKL13-3 > UKL13-3 > UBA6183. The sequence goes on along the minus strand of CAZRVA010000012.1, from coordinate 23,418 downwards.
AAGTCTTGCTCAATATTATTTGGGGTGATGGTTACTTGCTGTGTAAGTTGCTGGTAGCCTATAAAACTGATGCGTAAACGGAATCTACCCATTGGTAGTTTATCCAAACTAAAATCTCCATTAGCTTTTGCCAACATACCACTAATCACGCTATCTTTTTGCATGGCCAATAAAGTTACCGTTGCAAAATCAACAGGTTGTTTAGTTTTGGCATCAACTACTTTTCCGTAAAGTCGGCCAATTGCAGGCATATTACGCATACCCTGACCACCACCTGCCATATTTGGGCGCTGGGCAAAAACAGTTAAAGATGATATAAATAAAAGGAATACAGTTAAATAACTTTTGTGCATGTTATTAGTGGCTATTTAATAAAAAACTAAGACCGCAAAACAACACAAAGGTTTAATACAAAGTAAACTTTTTAGGTAAGCGGCATAAATAATAGGTGAGCGTTTGCGCTTACTCTAAATCGGTGCTCAACCTGTAACGGCAAATGCGGTTGTTCTTTTTATCGGCAACATAAATGGTTCTGCGGTTGTAGCAAACACCACTTGGGTCGTTAAAGCTAAACGGGCCAGAGTTTGTGCCATCGCTTGCTGTTCCACCAAAAGAAACAATTACCTGTTTGGTTAAACCAGAGTTTGCAGGCGGATTAACACCTTCGTAACCTTGCGGTGTAAATACATAAAGAGAATCTGTTTCGCTATCAACCACAAACATATAACCTAAGTTATCAGGAGCGATGTAGCAATCTTCTGGCTTCTTAAACCTGAAACTTTGGTATAAAAACCTGTCTGCTTTGCTATTATCAAAAGATAAATACTGTGGCGACTCAGCATATTGTGTTCCCAACTCAGGGTCGTCAAACACATTAATTACCAATGCACGGTACTCTACACTTTGGTTTTGTGCTGCTTGGGTAATAAAAAAACTTTTTGAAGTACTCATGCCCTGTAATCGTTGTGGAGGCGCGCTGTAACTTGCAATACTACTTATACCTAAAGCCGATTTTAAACTTGAGTTATTGGGATTTAATCCTGTTGCAAAACCAATATTCCTTCCATCAGCATCATACACCAAAACACCATTATCTGGTCTAACGAATGTATTTACATCATTACGCGGACCAGTACGAGTAACGTATACGGTGTTATCGTGTAAAGTAGTAATGCCAGTAAATTGAACTGCTTCATCATCTGCTTGACGGTTGGCTGTAGCTCTGCGTGAATCATCATTTAAAGGGTGAATAAGCGTATCAATAATTTGGTAGTTACCTGTTGCGGTATTAATTAAATGATAAACCGCTGCTCTATTACCCAATAATGGATCGTTAACACGACCCAATACATAAGTGTGTAAACGTCTGTCTTGCGTTACATCTGTTGCTCCCGGGATATTAATGGTAATGGCCAATTTTCCAGTTTGATCCAAAACATTTAATCCCCTATCATCAACCACATAAACCATTTCATCAAATCCGACATAAACATCTACAGGATTCAGAAAATTAGTAAAAAACGGAAATTGAGGCACGTAACCAATTTTATTCGGAATTAAATCCGGATCAATTCTTCCTTGCTCAAATATTTGTTTGGTTTGATCGTCTTCTTTAGATCCGCATGCTGCAACAAGCATCAATGCCATCAAACCAAAACTTAATTTTAAAATGTTTTTCATGCAGAAAATATGAACTATTTAATGTTAAATGCCACAGATATGCGATGTATGTTACCTAATCTTGATTTGGCTAAAAAACCGTAATCTATTGTAATACCACCAAAGTTTCTGCGCAATTTCATACCTACACCGGCAGAAGGTGCACGATAGGCTTCATCGCTGGCAAACTCATAACCCGCGCGGCCATACAAAATGCGTTTAAATGCATACTCGGCACCTAATGCATAGGTTTCGTTATTATCGGTTGGGTGATTTAACTGTGCAGCTATGGTTAAGTTATGCTTGTATCCCATAATTGGATCGAAAGCTGCGCCTAACCTAAAAATACCGGGAACAGTTACCGTGGTAAAGTTGGTAATATCTGTAGGACCATTAAACTTTAACACTTGTGCTTTACCATCAGGTTTTACATTAAAACCAAAATTGCTAAAGTTAATACCAAAACGCGCATTTTTAATACCTACATCATATTTCAATCCTAGATCAAACAACACATTGTGTATGCTAATGCCCGGGAAACCCTCGTTTGCATAACGGCCATTAATACCAAAACTGAAATTATTGGTTAACACTTTGGCATAAGTTAAGCCCACATAATAGTTGTTGATTGCAAATGTGCGTCCTGTTCCGTTTGGGTCGAATTCGGTGGTTTCTTTCATGGTACCGTAGTTCATGTTGAACACCTGAAAACCCAAGTATGATAGTTTACCTACACGACTAACCACACCAACATAATTAGCGGAGATATCGCCAAAGTAGCGTGTATGCGAGGTTTGAACATTAACCTTTCCGGTATCTACATGCGTAATACCGGCTGGATTCCAATACATGGCCGAAACATCATTGGCTGTGGCAACAAAAGCACCACCCATTGACATTGACCTTGCATCAGGGCTAATTTTTAAAAACTGCATACCTGTGCTTCCGCTTCGCGAGTCGCCAAACGAAGGAAGTATTTGTGCATTTGCCTCACCTGCAATAAGTAAAGCTGCTATATAAAAGTACTTATTAATACGCATTGAACCCAGCAAATTAAAAGCAAAATTTGCGAATTGCATTGTTAAATAATGATTATTTGGAATTGCATTTTAAATGGCAGAAGTTGCGGGGTAATTTGCAGTTCATGAAATTTAGCAATATCCATACAAAACTAACTGGTTTATCGGCACTTACAGGAATACTACTCACCCTATCTTGGCCACCAATTGGTTTGTTTCCTTTGGTTTTTGTTGGCTTTGTACCCTTGTTTTTTATTCACTTTTGGGTAATAGAGCACAAGCTTAACTCGGGCTGGGCGTTTTTGTATGGCTTTATTTCGTTTTTGTTGTTTAATTTAGGTACAACTTGGTGGGTTTGGAATGCCAGTGCAGGTGGGGCTATAATGGCTTTTGTACTTAATAGTTTGTTGATGAATTTGCCGTTTATGTTCCTGCATCAATTGGCAAAAAAGAATCAAAATCCGTTAAAACTTTGGCCATTTATTTGGGCTTGGATTACGTTTGAATATTTTCATTTAAGGTGGGACGGAACTTGGCCTTGGCTTACTTTAGGCAATGTATTTGCCAATGTACCCTGGTTGGTGCAATGGTACGAATACACAGGCACAGCAGGTGGTTCGCTGTGGATTTTATGGGTAAACAAAAAGTTGTTTCATTGGATGATTTCTTATCAAACATTTGATAAACAGCAACGCTTTAAAAGTGCGTTTAACTTGGTCTTTTTCGGATTTTTTGCTCCTGTGTTTTTATCATTTTATGTGTTGGGTGATTACAAACAATTAAAAGAAAACACAACAGCCATTACGGCAAATATTATGGTGGTTCAACCCAATATTGACCCCTACAAAGAGAAGTTTGGAGACAATGCATTGAGCGATTATGATCAAACTTTAAAAATGCTGAACATTGCCGATAAGCACATGGACTCTACCGTGCAGCTGATTGCTTTTCCGGAAACTGCTTTGGTGGGTAATTTAAATGAGCGCGATTTGGCAAATGAAGAAACGATTAAACTCATCAGGCAATTTATGAGCAAGTATCCCACTGTTAATATTATAACAGGTGCAGATAGCTACAAAGAATTTTTACCGGGCGAAAAATTGAGTAAAACAGCACGTGAATACAACCCTGGACAGTATTATGATGCTTACAACGCAGCTTATTTTTTACAACCAAATACTACAAACATTGATATTTACCACAAAAGTATTTTGGTACCCGGTGTTGAACGTTTGCCATTTGCATCGGTGCTTAAGTATGTAGAGAAATATGCGATTGATTTAGGAGGTACAACCGGAAGTTTAGGGGTTGATGATGAGCCGCACAACTTTACTGCGAATAGCATGTTGAAAGCTGCACCTATAATTTGCTATGAAAGTGTTTTTGGCGAATACATTACCGAGTATGTTAAACGTGGTGCTACTTTTTTATGCATTATAACTAATGATGGTTGGTGGGGAAATACACCCGGGTACAAACAGCACTTGCAATACGCATCGTTACGTGCTATAGAAACCCGTAGGTATGTTGCACGCAGCGCAAATACTGGCATTTCGGCATTTTTTAATGATGAAGGAAAGTTACTGCAAAAAACAAATTGGTGGGAACCAGCTGCACTTAAACAAAATATTAAACTAAATACCACACAAACATTTTATGTTAAAAATGGTGATATGATTGGCGAATACGCCATCATATTTGCAGCTTACTTTTTGTTTGGGTTGATTATAAAAAGAAAGTCCCCTTTTATGCCTTAAATCCTTTATGGATTACTGCATAAAAATCATCATAAATTTGGCTTGATGCGGCCACAATTTCTTTACCAAAAATGGCATCATCGGTTCCGCTAAAAGTGGATATTTTGCCACCGGCTTCTCGCACCAAAACTATTCCTCCGGCAACATCCCAGGGACTTAATCCGTATTCAAAAAAACCATCAAACCTACCGCAAGCTACATAAGCTAAATCTACAGCCGCACTGCCCATTCTGCGCATTCCGCGTGTGGTACGCAAAAACGCTTGCAGTGTGTTGAGGTATCGTTGCATCAAATCAAAATCATAATAAGGGAAACCGGTTGCTAATAATGATTTAGACAACTCGTTGTTTTGTTTAACGGTTATTTTATGTCCGTTTAGGTATGCACCGCCATCTTTCCAAGCATAAAATAACTCGTGACGGTTAGGTTCAAATACCACACCTATAACTGGAATATTGTTGTGTAGTAAAGCAATACTGATACTATATATAGGTAATTGATGAATAAAGTTTGTGGTACCATCCAAAGGATCAATCACCCACATGTATTCTTTTTGTTCGGTTGCAATTGTGGCCTCTTCGGTAATAAATCCTGCTTCGGGCATAATTTGTTTTAAGCCCTCCACCAGTTTTTCCTCGGCAGTTTTATCAACATAAGAAACCAATTGGTTAAACGATTTTACCTCTACACTATCGCGGTTAAAATTTTGCGCTTCGGCTTGAATAAAATTACCAACAGTTTTGGCCAAACTGCCAACTTTAGCGGTTATATCTTGCAACATAATATTTTGATTAATGAATTAAATACAAAACAAACAAACGAAAATTTAATATAAGTTGTTGTGATTCGTGCCAAAAAAACTAGCCTTCATCTTCTTGTTTGCTTAAAACGTGCTTGTTATAATTTCTCCACTTCTCTAAAACTCCGGCAAAATCAGGAGGCAATTCAGCTTCAAAATACATGTTTTTTCCGGTACGTGGATGCACAAAACCAAGTGAGCGTGCATGCAAACCTTGACGTGGCATTAACTGAAAACAGTTTTCTACAAATTGCTTGTATTTGGTAAACGATGGGCCTTTTAAAATTCTGTCGCCACCATAGGTATCATCGCTAAATAGATTATGTCCGATATGTTTCATATGAACACGAATTTGGTGCGTGCGTCCAGTTTCTAATCTACACTCAATTAAAGAAACATATTGCAAACGTTCTAACACGGTATAATGTGTAACACTCCATCTGCCTTTTTCCTCGTCATCATACATCATAAACACACGCCTATCTTTTGCACTACGTCCAATATATCCAGTTACAGTTCCGTTGTCTTCATCAAAATTACCCCAAGCTAGTGCTACATACCTGCGTTGTATGGTATGATGGAAAAACTGTTTAGCCAAATGTGTCATGGCAATATCGTTTTTGGCAATAACCAACAAACCGCTTGTGTTTTTATCAATACGGTGTACAAGCCCCGGACGAACGTTATTTTCTTTAGTAAAATTGTTATCCTTTAAGTAATAAGCTAAAGCATTAACCAATGTTCCGCTAACATTATTATGACCAGGATGAACGACCATACCTGCAGGTTTGTTTACGATTAAAACATCCTCGTCTTCGTAAATAATATTAAGCGAAATATTTTCGGGAACAATCTCGGTATCTTTTGGTGGCTGAGGTAAAACAATGCTGATAACATCTAATGGTTTTACTTTATAGCTACTCTTAATGGGTTTTTCGTTAACCAAAATACTACCTGCTTCTGCAGCTGCCTGTAATTTTGTTCGGCTGGCATTTTGTAAACGTATCATCAAAAATTTGTCGATACGCATCATGGTTTGCCCCTTATCAACTACAATACGATGGTGCTCCCACAGCTCTTGCTCTTCGCCACCATCAGCATCATCCAATTCTTCATCAACTTGCTTTGGTAAGTCGGCTTCGTTTTTAAACTTATTATAATACATGATCTACTTTATACAACACGGGTTTACTTGGACTTGCATCAGTTTGTAGTGAGGCCACTTGCAAATTCAATAAATAAATATCATCCACAATATGATTTGGTATATAAGCCATTTCGGTAATGGTTGCGTCCATTCGTGGATTTTGCGGATAATTCCAAAATGCATGATGAGCTTCTAATGCGCCACCATCTTCTTCTCTATCAACAGAAGGTAAATCTATTACCAAATGCTTAATTCCGTAATCTCTTAAAAATGCACACAACTCACGCTGCAAATAACCAGGGTTGTTTCCTGAGTAACGAGCCAGTAACTTATCTTCTTTATTAGGTAAAGTTCTAATCACCAAAGCATCAATAAGCGGATGTAAATAAGGTTCTACATCTTTTAGCATCACCACATCATCGTTACCCAATTTTTGAGGAATGACTGAAATTACCTGAGCCAAAAACATAAACTGACTCAACACTTCATTAATGGTAATGCGTTGCTTGCTGATATGACCCACGCACTCGGTATGTGTACCATTTCCATGCGCATTGATATGTAGATTTTCGCAATTAACACTACCACCTAATGCTACACTCCCTACAAAACTACCTGCCCTAAATGGTTCAAATGTGGGGTGTTGAATACCAAATGCATTAGGGTTTTGTTCGCCACTATACATAGCAATGCTGATATCTAACGGCTTATTAAAGTTTACGCTGAAATTCTGTTCTTTATACTCAATATTAGCGTGCATGTTTCGTTATGGTTTGAGATTGCGAATATCATTATATATTTGATTTATATCTATGCGTGTTTACGAACAAAAAATTAAGTGGAAAAGATTGCTGTTTATTGTGGCATTGGGCATTGGCGCTTTTAGTCTTTGGTACACCAATAAATTGGTACAAAAATTAGCTACCGAAGAAGAGAAAAAAGTGCTGCTTTGGGCTAATGCTACCAAACAATTAATTAATGCCAACGAAAATACAGACATCAATTTCTTGCTTGATATCATAAAAGATAACGAAACCATTCCGGTTATTTTGGTTGATGACAATGGCAACATCACTGCACATAGAAACCTGGATAGTGCAAAAGCAGAAGACTCAAAGTATTTAGAAAAGCAGTTGTTTGAAATGAAATCGGAACGCGAACCGATTAAAATACTTTACGATGAAGCCAACAAAAAATACAATTACCTATACTATAAAAACTCCATCATTTTAACGCAACTTAAACAATACCCGTATTATCAGTTAAGCATTATAGCCTTGTTTGTTTTGGTGGCTTATTTGGCATTTAGCTACTCACGCAAATCAGAGCAAAACCAGGTTTGGGTTGGTATGAGTAAAGAAACGGCACATCAATTAGGCACCCCAATCTCATCTTTAAACGGTTGGATTAATTTATTGCGCGATGCAGACGAAAACGGTAAGGAAGAAATATTACAAGAGTTTGAAAAAGATGTAAAACGCCTTGAACTGATTACCGAACGTTTTAGTAAAATAGGATCAGCTCCTGTACTAGAAGCACATCCTATTATAGAAGTGATGCAACGTGCTATTGATTATTTAAAAACCCGTTCTTCAAGTCAAGTAAAATTTAGTATAAACAGCAGTGATGAAGATGCATTGGCAATGGTAAACATTCCTTTGTTTGATTGGGTAGTTGAAAATATTTGCAAAAATGCCATTGATGCCATGAGTGGTTCGGGCAGTATTAACGTGCACATTAGCACTGATGCAGATAAGGTTTATATTGATATACAAGATACCGGAAAAGGTATTCCACCATCAAAACAAAAAACAGTTTTTAAGCCGGGATATACTACTAAAAAACGCGGTTGGGGTTTAGGCTTATCGCTTGCTAAACGCATTATTGAAGATTACCACAGAGGCAAAATTTTTGTGAAAGAATCTGCCGTTGATAAAGGCACCACATTTAGAATTGTATTACGTGGTGGTGGCGAGTTATTGAGCTAGTTAGGTTTATGAGTTGATTTGCATCAACCTAAAATCGCTCCTCAAAAGCCATATCGATAAAATGTATATCTTCGCTACCTTAATCGGTAATGAAAGAGTTATTAAAACGCTTACGTGTAACTGCTAAAGTTAGGTTCTATCAGTTTTTAAAAAACAGAAACCGCTACATCAACGACAAAAACTTTTTGATTGTTGCAAGTTTGTTGGTGGGCGTAACTGCGGGTATTGCGGCTGTGGTTTTAAAAACATTGGTACATGCCATTCAGCACTTTTGCGAAAGTGGTTTTGATGTGAAATTTGAAAACTATTTGTACCTCATTTTTCCGTTAGTGGGTATTGTGTTATCTGCATTATACATCAGGTTATTTCATTACAAAAAAGTATTTGATAAGGGCCTAAGTAGTATTATTTACGCCATCAACAAAAAAGGCTCTAATGTTGAGCGACACAAAACATTTTCGCATATTATTACCAGTGCTGTTACGGTTGGTTTTGGTGGTTCGGTAGGATTAGAAGCGCCTATTGCCGTTACCGGAAGTGCTATTGGTGCAAATGCTGGTAAAGATTTATTGGTAACCAAATCGGAGCGAACCTTATTATTAGCGGCAGGTGCTGCAGCTGGTATTGCCGCTGTTTTTAATAGCCCTATTGCAGGTGTAATTTTTGCTTTTGAAGTTTTACTAACAGAGGTTAGTATTCCTGCTTTTATTCCGCTATTAATGGCATCGGCATCGGGTGCGGTAGTTGCCAAATTTTTCCATAGCGAACCATTGTTTAACTTGGTTACAGATGGTTGGCGCATACATAGTGTTCCTTACTACACCATGTTGGCCATTTTATGTGGTTTAATGTCGGTTTACATGATGCGCATGACCATTAAAACCGAAAGCGCATTTAAACGTGTTACGGCTTTATTTCCAAAGGCAATTTTAGGTGGTGTGTTGTTGGGCTTACTTATTTTTATTTTTCCGCCACTGTATGGTGAGGGTTATGGATTAATAAACAAACTGATGAATGCCGATTTTGGAAGTTTGTTTGATAGAAGTTTGTTTTACATATACCGCGATAATGTTTGGGTAGTTATAGGATTTTCTTTTGCCATATTAATGATTAAAGTATTTGCGGGTGCAATAACAGTGGGCTCGGGTGGTAACGGAGGAATATTTGGACCTTCGCTTTTTGTAGGTGCCTTATTGGGTTTTATTTTTGTAAAAACATTGGGGGCACTTAACCTTATTAACCTGCCTATGCAAAACTTTGTTGCTGCTGGTATGGCAGGTTTGGTTAGTGGCGTTTTGCATGCACCTTTAACAGCTATATTTCTTATTGCAGAAATTACTGGAGGTTACGCCTTAATTGTTCCATTAATGTTGGTTTCGTCAGGCTCTTATTTTATAACACGTTACTTCGAGAAGTATTCTATATACACCAAAAACTTAATTGAGCGTGGTTTTATTACGTTTGATAAAGACAAAAATTTATTAAGCAGGGTTGATATTCGCAGCATTATTCAAACAGATTTTACGCAGTTATCACCTAACCAAACTTTAGGCGAATTAGTAAGCATTATCACCAAATCTAAACGAAACATTTTTGTGGTATTGGATGAGCAACAACATTTACTTGGGGTAATCACTTTGGATGATATTCGTGAAATTATGTTTAACCAAGAAGAGTACAACCGCATTAAAGTAAAACGATTGATGAGCATACCGCGCTACACAGTTTTACCTAATGCAGATGTAACAGAGTTGATTGAAAAATTTGATGAATACAACGTTTGGAAAATTCCGGTAGTTAATGAAGATGGCGTATACCTTGGATTCGTTTCGAAAACAGCTGTATTAGATCAATACCGTGAAAAATTGATGACTGAAGAGGTGTTGTGATGTTATAAATGATAATCAAACCAAACTAATGCCCTGCATACGGTACGCGCAATGCAATACTTCTACCCAATGTTATTTCATCGGCATATTCAAGTTCGCCACCAATAGCTATACCTCTAGAAATGGTGCTGATGTTAACCGATAAATCTTTCAATTTTTTAGAAATATAAAACACCGTAGTGTCACCTTCCATGGTTGCACTTAAGGCCATAATTACCTCGGTTGTTTCTTCTGTTTTTATTCGCTCAACAAGCGTGTTTATGTTTAAATCATCCGGACCAACACCATTAACCGGGCTAATCAATCCGCCCAAAACATGGTAAGTACCATTGTATTGAGAAGTATTTTCAATGGCAATTACATCACGTAAATCTTCAACCAAACATATGGTATGCTGGTTACGTTTAGGGTTATTACATATATTACACACCTCAGCATCACTCACATTACCACAACGTTTGCAGTACTTAATTTGTGTTCTAAGCTTAATAACGGCCTCCCCCAACTTTACCACATCGGATTCTTGCTGTTTTATTAAATGTAAAACCATACGCATGGCACTTTTTTTACCAACTCCAGGAAATTTACTCAATTCGTTAACAGCTTCTTCAATTAATACCGATGGATAATTCATGGGCACAAATGTACTTATTTTCGCTACTGTGTAAATATGATGTTAACACATTTTAATTATTCGGTGCAACGTTTTTTTATATAACTATCTCTTATCTTGCATCTAATAAATAAATTACAAACTATATGAGAAAATCTAGACTATTGTTTTTTACCGGTTTAACGCTTGTAGGTGTTTTAAGCCTTGGCAACCTCAACTCACAACCAAATGGGGCACCTTCACCAGCAAGTGGTGGTCCTGCAGAAGGAGGAGCTACTTGTACGCAATGCCATGGAGGAACAGCAACAACTGTTACTGATAGAATGACCACAGATATTCCTGCTGAAGGATATACACCAGGAACAACATACAACATAACAGTTAGTTTCGCTGGATCGGGAGGTAAAGGCTTTATGTTCTCGGCACAAAATGCAAGTGGAGCGTTTAAAGGAACACCTATTGCTGGGTCTGGCTCTAAAATCCAATCTACCAATTATGTTACTCACAATAACTCGGTCAATACATCTACCGCAACTTGGAATTTCCAATGGACTGCACCTGCTGCCGGAACAGGTAGCGTAAACCTATATGGGGCATTTGCAGTAACCAGAGCCAACACAACCAAACAAGTAATTACTGTTGCAGAAAAAGTTAATACAGGAATAAACGAGGCAGCTAAAGAAATCGCATTATCATCTTACGTAGATAATAGCGAAAAAACATTAAACGTTGCTTTTAACTTAAAACAACAAGCTGATGTTAACATCACATTGGTAAACTACAACAGCCAAGTTTGTACGCAATTACACGCTGGTTATCTTCACGCAGGACAACAACAATTTACTTCATCAACCCAAAACCTAAAGGCAGGCGTTTACTTTATACAAACAAAGGTTGGAGAGCAAACGTATTTCCAAAAAGTATTGATAACAAATTAATATGGGTGTGTGATTTAGTTTACATCACTCCTTAACTGTTATTAACTCTATTTTAGCGATAAGCAGGCGACATGTACATTTGTTTACATGTCGCCTGTTTTACTTTTTACCTGCATAGTAGCCTACTTTGCCGTCTTGTTAATGGTTGCCTTCTACACATCAAAAGGTAGTACCAATCACACATTTTTTATCGGCAATAAAAATAGCAACTGGATGTTGGTTGCATTTGGTATGATTGGAACATCGCTAAGTGGTGTTACTTTTATCAGTGTTCCGGGAACAGTTAGTGCCAATCATTTCACCTATTTCCAAGTAGTGTTGGGATATTTTATAGGATACTTTGCTGTAGCATACGTATTACTACCACTGTATTATAAGCTAAACCTTACCAGTATTTACGATTATTTAAATCACCGTTTCGGAACATACAGTTATAAAACAGGAGCTTTATTATTTATTGTATCACGCACGCTTGGCGCTACCTTAAGGTTGTATTTGGTAATAAACATTATGCAATTGTTTATTCTTGATGCATTAGGCGTGCCGTTTATTGCAACCACTTTTTTTATACTACTCATGATTTTGTTGTACACTTTTAAAGGTGGCGTTAAAACCATTGTTTGGACCGATACCTTACAAACCTTTTTTATGTTACTGGCGCTTGTGGTTTGCGTGTTTTATATTATGGGTGATTTAAATTTAAGTTTTGGTGAAGCCATTACACAACTAAACGGTTTGGGTTATACTGAAATCTTTAATACCGATGTAATGGATAAGAAATTTTTCTTAAAGCAAATTATTGGTGGTGCATTTATCACCATCAGTATGACGGGACTTGATCAGGAGATGATGCAGAAAAATATCAGTGTTAAAAACCTTGGCGACTCGCAAAAAAACATGGTTACTTTTAGCAGTGTGATGGTGTTGGTAAACTTCTTATTCTTGTTGTTGGGAGGATTACTTTATTTGTATGCAGCCAGCAAAGGAATTGATGTAAAAGGAGATGATTTATTTCCTACAGTAGCCTTGCAATATCTGCCACCATTTATTGCCATCATTTTTATTATTGGTTTGATATCTGCGCTTTTTCCAAGTGCCGATGGTGCTATTACAGCTTTAACATCATCATTTTGTATTGATATTTTAGGCATACAGCGTAACAAAAATTTAAGCGATGAACAACAAAGTAAAACCCGTATTACAGTTCACTTAATTTTCTCGTTCATTTTCTTGCTGTTTGTAGTTTATTTTAAGTGGCTTGATAACAAATCAATTATTGGAATTTTATTGGATATTGCAGGCTACACATATGGTCCGTTATTGGGTTTATTTGCCTTTGGTATCTTAACCACGCGAAGCATTAATGATAGGTTTGCACCTATTATTTGTTTGGTTGCTCCGGCAGTTTGCTACTTTATACAACACAACAGTGCAAGTTGGTTTGGCAACTACCAAATAGGTATTGAAATGCTAATTTTAAACGGAGCGTTAACGTTTGCCGGATTATTTTTAGTGAGCAAAAAAACGCAAGCGTTAGCTTAATATTTATCCCAAAATAAATGCCCACAAAAGAATGTCTTTTGTGGGCATTTGTATTCAAATTAATCTATTCTTTTAAAAGTAGAAGAATAAATTTAAACCAGCGTTCACGTTATCTAATCCCATACCAAAAGTAGAAAGGTTGTTATTACGCTTTAACTTGGTTTCTACTTTTACCGCAGATAAGCTTCCCGGGTCGAAAGTTTCGTCAGTTCTGCTAGCTTCACCATTGTAAGCAAATGCTAACGAGTAACCTACTTCACCACCAATAGAAATACGAGGAGCAACAAAATACTCAACACCCACATAACCTCTTGCACCTGCATAAAAAGTATTGCCAAGATTTGATTCTGTTGTACGAGAATAGTTTACACCACCCAAGTTATTTACGTTACCAAAAAAGTTATACGAGTTAGGCGATGTAAAATCAGCATTCATGGCATTACCATAACTAACCGAACGGTTTTCGCTTAAGTAACCTAAAAACAACTCGGCACCATAAATACCTTGCAAGCGACCATTGCCTTTACGCTTTTCAAGTCCGCCACCTATTGCAAAATTAGATACACCACGAGTATACTCATCTTCTACAAACTCCGGTGCTAGCGGATTATTAATTAAGGTGTTTTTTGCAACATACTCTCTGCGTGTTTCGTTGTATGCGTTAGCCAAAAATCTAACCCTTACAGCAGTGTTTGAACTCAACATATATTTCCCGAAAAACGCAGCGCCACCTAAATTGTGTTGTCCGTTTAAAATTGACGGGCCGTTGCCATTACCAAAAGTAGGAGCATTATTTGTAGTTGTTGCACCACTGGCCATATTACCTACGTATTGTAAAAACGAGGTAGCAGATACACCAATTGCCCAATTGCCTTTTTGTGGCAGCACTTCGTGCCCATTTTTTGATTTAAAACTGTATGATTCTACCTCTTGTGCCATTATAGCTACATTAACACAAATCATAACAGCGAATAATGTTATCTTTTTCATATTCGTTGTGTTTTTAAATGATTAAATAATTAATGTTGAGGTTATTGAAATGTGAAGTTACGCACTTCTGATTCGTTTTTATTAATAGTAACGTTTTGGGTTGGTAGCGTATAACCATAATCTTTGGCAGTGATACAGCTATCACTTGGGTTAGGGCTTTTTCTATCAGCGTAAAACTTACGCCCTCTGATGGTAAGTACTTTACTTGCATTTTGGGTTTCAACCATAAACTCGTATTTACCATTAGTACCAACAGCAACTTCTAGCTCTCTTGCATTTGAGTTGTCGTCATTCCAAGTAACCACCAAAATGGTATTTGTTGGAACAATGTTTACTTGAGAATCTAATACTGCAGAAATACCTTTACATAAATCGTTACGGAATTTCACTTCGCCCGATAACTTAACTGTGCCAAGCAATGCATTAATTGCGTAATCGTAATCAGCATTTTGTGTAACTGTTTGCGAGCGATTAACAGTAATGGTACCTGGTATTACTGTATTTCTGGTAAACAACGTTTGCTTTTTAGTTCCGTTTTCAAGTGTTTGCTCTGCATTAAAGCTTGCCGGAATATCAAGTGTTACACCAACCGGTTTAGTGTTAACTTCTACCGTTAAAGTGTAATTACCATCTGCATCTGTTGTTGCTTCGTAGGTTCTGGTTAGGCCTCCGGTTGCAACAGTTCCGGTAGTAATTAAATCAGCCGTATTAATACGACCAATTACTTTAATTCCAGATACGCCCTCACGTGTACCATTGTTTAGAATCATGTCGGCTGTAATACGACCTGTAATTGTAGCAGATCCCATTACAACATTTGATGTTTTGTTTTCCTCGTTGTCTTTTTTGCAAGATTGTAACATCACAAATGGCAATGCCAATGCGATTGTAATTTGTAAAAATTGCTTTTTCATAGATGTTTTTAATTTGTTTACACTGCGAAACTATTAAGAAGATTTTATTGATTTATATCTTTTTTCGTTTAACGCTTTATGAAGTTGTTGATTAATAATCAAATAACTTCATACAAAAACCTATTCCTATTATTACAATTGATGCTTAATTGTACTGTTTGATGATTAAAAGGATAAACAACTTTCTTGGTTTTAACGGTTGTATATACAAGTACGTACAGTTGTGTAGACATTATGTTGAATTAAATACCAAGCCTTCATTAATTTTAAAATTAAAAAAGGCCACATGTTTTAAAACATGTGACCTGAAAATATCATTAGGTTAGTGCCAATCTATTAGTTTTTCACAAACCTAAGCGTAGTTTTCTCGCCATTACTTTGCTCTATTACCAACATATAAATGCCGTTTTTAAGGCTATTTACATCCATCGGATAGATAAAGTTGGTTTCATCTGCATCTATTTCTTGAGTCAAAACTTCATTACCCAATACATCGGTTATCTTAATTTTTGCAATAGTTAAGGTTTCATTTCTTAAGTCAACATGCAATACATCGTTAGCCGGAACCGGGAATATGCTTGGCTTCAACTTTAAGTTTAGCTTATCTCCACCATTATCAACCAACACAACATTAGAGTATGTGTATGCTCCACTATAATCGTTTTGTTTTAAACGATAATAGTTTACACCATCAAACGGTTTATAGTCAGTAAATATATATTTTAAGTTTACGTTTGAGTTACCGGCACCTTTAACAACACCTATGTTTTGAAATGTAATACCATCAGCACTGCGCTCAACCTCAAAATTTTTGTTTTCTTTTTCGGCCGAGGTCATCCAATTTAACTCAACATGGTTGTTTAATGCACGTGCATAAAAACCATTAAGCTTAACAGGTAATGCTTGTTGGTTGCCAATTACTAAACTAAACCTATTAGCCGCTATACTGCCTGCATTGTTTAAAATAGTTGAAAAAGCATATACATTGTTTGCTGTATCAATTACAAATTGGTTTTGTGTAAAATGATCAATCAAGGTTAGTTTTTTGTTACTGCCTTCAAACGTTTCGCTTCCATTAAACCTTAACAAATAGTTGTAGTTTGCGTTAGCTAAAGGTGTGTGTAGCATAACCGTATCGTTTACACCATCAGGAATTGCATTCATTAAAAGCTTGCTGTTATCTAATGCAGTATAGGTTGATATACTTGCATTGGTTACATCTGGTTTAATGGCATCATACTCAGTATCCACTCCTTTTGTTGCATTAGCATTCATGTATACCACTGTTTCATCGTAAACCTTACCCGCTTCGCCTATACTAATTTTAAGGTTATTAGTTAGCGATGCTGTGTTAGAAGGTGTGCCGAATAATCCAACAGTGCTGTTATCTACTTTAAAGTTCTCTTTAAATGTTAAAGTAGTACTTGAGTTTACTTTAACGAAAAAGGCCTGACCCGATGCAATTTGGCTTGAACCACCATTTACTCCACCACCGCTTGGATTCCATGCACCATATTTATTTTGGCTAGGATTGTAAATATATACTGTTGATTGTATTGTATTACCTCTTTCAGCAACCCATGCAGCATTGTTCCAATCTATTGCCGATGGATATGGATTTGCCAACAAATGCCATCCATTATCGTTACCACCACCGTTTGAATTGGTTAGATTAACAGTTATGTTTCCTTGGTTAATTGTGCCCTTTCCTTTTAACACCACAGGTTGTAAAGGATGATTAGATCCATTCAGTAAACTTACACCTAACTCACGCGGGCCACGAATAAAAATTCTGTATCCTGCAGTTGGGTTTATCGTGGTATTTGTATTGTTAATGGCCTGCCACTTATTGTTAATGCCTGCATTTAATTGTTCGTTGTAGGTAAATACACTTGGCGATGCAGCTGCTGTCCAATCAAAACCATTGCTATTGAAACCACCCAAACTACCACCTGTTCCGGGACCGGTAACATGTACAGTTGTTTGCCATGCATTGGCTACTGTTGTGCCACTTAAAGGCCAACCAATAAAACGCCATAAACGTCCTGCAGGGATATACCTTTCGTAATACACCTCACCTTGAACTGAGGCTGTACTAGGAATCGGTGCAATTGAGGCTGTACCCGTTGCATCAGAAGCAAGTGTTAACTTGTCTTCAGTAATTAAACTTGCCGAACCTTCTACAGATAGCCTTCCTTTAACAACGGTGTTTCTTTTAATGTGTTTATTACCACTTCCACTAAAATTTACGTTTTTAAATTCATCTGCAGAAATATTTTGATTGCCATTGCCATTAAAAATTATTGAAGGGTTATTAACCAAGTCTAGTCCGGCACTATCCACTTCAAAATCTTTTGTTATCACAAAATTACCAGGTGCTAATATTTTTCTTCCTTGCCCTTTTAAATTTAGCGTTCCGAATACACGAGGCTGAATAGTTTGATCTAAATTACTATTGTATTCAATGATTGCAGATGTATCAATAAAAATTTTGGTTGTTCCTAAAAATCCGCTTAATCCGTTGGTATTACTGATTACTAGTTTACCAAAAAGGTAAATACTATCGGCAGCAATTGTATTACCATTACTAATAAACTGAGCCCCCGGGTAAATAAATAAAACCCTTCTGGTGCCGTTTATGGTAAGGCTACTTCCTAGTTGATATATGCTTGGTGCCAATAAACCAAAGGTTCCATTAACCCTTCCTCCTCCACTATTGCTACTGCTTAAAATTGTAACACCTGGACTTACAACTACAGGCTGAGGAGCTGTTGGTACTGTATTTATAATATTTGTGGTTGTTCCTCCATTGTTCGTAATACTTGCTTCACTTCCAAACGTTATTGTACCAGACGGGATGGCATTACCATAATTGATATTTGTACCAGAATTTAATGTTAGATTACCATCTATATTTATGGTTGAATTATTCGTGTTTGTTAAAATAGCTCCACCAGAAACAACTACATTGTTAAGGTTTACGTTCCCGTTAAATGTTCCGTTGCCATTAGCAGAAGTATTGATAACTACCGTTCCCGTTCCTGCATTAAATGAACCACTTCCAACCAGATTAATGATGATACCGTTTGCTCCACAATGACCAGTGGTGTTATACACAAAATTCATTGTACTACTTCCTGCATTAACAGTAGCACCATTTTGCACTGTTAAATTACTTAGGGTAATACTTTGATAGACGTTCCATGTTAATCCTGACTCAACAATAATACCTCCAAGATTTAATGTGCCGTTATTGATAATACCTTCAAACGTTGGCGACTTTAAGGTGATGCATGATGTTTGAACGTTGAGTGTTGCACCTTGCGATACGGTTAGTGATTTTACAATTGAAATGTTTTGTTGAGCAGAAACAGTACCACTTGCTATCACAATATGAGCAGGTGTTTTAACAACTGTACTTCCCCAAAGATAATAGTTGGTGCTAATGCTGTATGTTCCATTCACTTCAAGGGTTGAATTAATCCCATAGTTTGGATGGCCATTAGCAACCATTTGTGCACCATTTAGTAATGTTAATTTGTTGTTTACGGTTGATGCACTGCCAAAGTTCATTTGTGTTACCCTATCAACAATCACTTCATTAAAGTTAAACGTTCCTGATACTGTTTGACCAGAATTACTGTTGGTTTTGAATTCAACCACGCCATCGCCTGCGTTAAAAGTACCACCAAGATTCTCAAGCACGGTAATCCATGTTCCGGTTATAGTAAGTGTGTAACCACCGGTAGCAAAACTTAAAGTCCTACCCGAGCTTATTCTTAATAGCTTACATGTAACATCAGTATTGATAGTAACCGCACCAGCAATAACAACATCATCATTTTGTTTTGGTAATTTACCACCAACCCAAGTACTCGCATTACTCCAATTTCCTCCTGACGTGGTGGAAGTAATTGTAGCACCGAAAATAGAATTAGCTGCAAACGTGATTAAAAATGTAACCAGACCTATGTACCTCATACCGCTAAGTATTTGTTTGTGAGTACAAAGTTAGACCCGCGAATACCCTCCCTACACGAACATTACTTGTGCAGTTACATAATATTACCAATTGCTTTTATTAGCTTATAAAAGGCAGGTGAGATTTTGTTTAGCTGTAACCCTACAAGATAAATAGCAAACAATATTCAATAGATTGTGAAAGACACTGATACAATACGCTTATTAACAGATTTTTATAGAATAGCTTCTGAAGAATTATTAAACAAGACAAAACGGTGACATTTAAAAACTGCCTTCCAATTATTGCCCAAATTAAAATACCGTAACTCATAATTAATAAACCACCGTTTGGCCGGCACGAGTTTTATTAGACTCATGAATTATGTGGAAAAACAAACAGACTTTGGTTGATAAGACCCTATGAATACGAATCTATTTTGACGACCAGAGTCTCAAGAATTTACCAGATTTGCCACCACTTTTTTTCGATGCCAATGTATACACCATCTACCCTATGTTGCACTTCATAAGGTTTAATGTAATCGCCTTGCTTACCTTGGCCGGTTTTTAAATTGTATTTGTAACGATGCACCGGACAAACCACAAAGTCATCCTCGCACCAACCGCCTCTTCCTAAATGCGCACCTGCATGCGGACATTTATCATCCACGGCATAATAACCCGTTGCCGTACGGGCCAAACAAATACGCTTACCTTCAATATCAATGGTGCGTGTGGTGTTAATTTGTTGCGGTTCGTTACCGTGTTGCTTAAAATCGTATACTTTAAAATAGCGAATCATATGTTATTTAGTGGTTGATTTTACTCAACTGGCAACAAAAGTAATTTTAATTTTATACTGGTTTGATCGTTGTTTAACAACAACACCAAACTATCATCACTTAAATGCTCGAAAGGAATTTTTTTGTTAGCAACAGCACCTTCTTTTTGCACATCACTTATAAACGTTATGGCATTACCGCTTATCTCCCACTTACCGGTTGCTGTTCCTGCTGCATTCCCGGTAATGTATGTGCCATCATCCCTAAACTCGTACAAGTTTTTTAACAACACATCACGCAATACAGCTTGTTGCCTCAACATTAAATTACCTTGCATGGTATCGCTTTGCACAGTTGCTTTTTCGGCATCAATAAAAGTTACATCGGCTACACGCCAACGTTTAATTAATGCTTTTTCTTTTTTGCCTGTGCATGATACAAATACCATCAGCACAAAAACATAAACCCAAACTTTACCCATATTTAATTTTAATTGAGTACTAAATTACCTTTTTTAGCAAATGCCTAAGGTTAAAATTTCAACCACAATCTAGCTACAAAAAACTATTTTTGCCAAAATTTAAGCATTTACAATTCATTAATTCATACATAAACCATTCAGCATGAAAACAGTAGACACCCTAAACTTTGCCGATAAAAAGGCTTTGATTCGTGTAGATTTTAACGTTCCGTTAGATAAACAAACATTTGCAGTAACAGATGATGCCCGTATTCGTGCAACTGTTCCTACCATTAAAAAAATATTAGCCGATGGTGGAAGCTGCATTTTAATGAGCCATTTGGGTAGACCGTTAAAAAAATTAAAAGAAGACGGTACTGTTGATGTTGAAAAACACACGTTAAAACACGTAGTAGCAAAAGCAAGCGAATTATTTGGGGTTGATGTACAATTTGCAAACGACTGCATTGGACAGGAAGCTATTGATAAAGCTGCTGCTTTAAAACCGGGAGAAATTTTATTGTTAGAAAACTTACGTTTTTACAAAGAAGAAGAAAAAGGTGATGCAGCATTTGCTGAGAAACTTAGCAAGTTGGGTGATGTATACGTTAACGATGCGTTTGGTACAGCACACCGCGCACACGCAAGTACAGCAGTTATTGCACAATATTTTACCCAAAAATGTTTTGGCTATGTAATGGCTAAGGAAGTTGCCAATGCAGAATTGGTAATGAAAAAAGCGGCTCGTCCGTTTACCGCAATTACCGGTGGTGCTAAGGTTAGCGACAAACTTCTAATTTTAGAAAACCTGATTGATAAAGTAGATAACCTAATAATTGGTGGTGGTATGGCTTACACCTTTTTAAAAGCCATGGGTTACGAAATTGGATCGAGTTTATGTGAAGAAGACCGCTTACAACTTTGCCTTGATTTAATGGCCAAAGCAAAAGCAAAAGGTGTAAACCTGATGTTGCCGGTTGATAGTGTAGTAGCCGATGCATTTAGCAACGATGCCAACCACAAAGTTTGCGATAACAAACACATAGAAGCCGGTTGGATGGGTTTAGACATTGGACCAAAAGCTGCTGATGACTATGCTGCGGTAATTAAACAATCTAAAACCATTTTATGGAACGGACCAATGGGTGTGTTTGAAATGAGCAGTTACGAAAACGGAACCAAACAAGCCGCAATTGCAGTTACAGAAGCTACCAAAAGCGGTGCATTTAGTTTAATTGGTGGTGGCGATAGTGCTGCTGCTGTTGCTAAATTTGGTTTCGAAAGCGAAGTAAGTTACGTGAGTACAGGTGGCGGTGCTTTGTTGGAGTATTTTGAAGGTAAAGAATTACCGGGCATTAAAGTCATAAACGAATAAAACTAATTAAACCACCAATTGCTTTTTGCGGTTGGTGGTTTTTTATTGTTACCATTACCACATGCAGCTTAAGCAAACAAAACTTTACCATTACAAATTAGCCATTGCTTGGGCGCTGCTTATTTTGTTTGCCTGCGGTGCACAACCCGGCACATTGGCCCAACTTAAACTTGAAGATTTGTTTGGTTACGACAAACCCATACACGCCTTATTATTTGGTGTGCAAGCATGGTTGTTAATTAAGGCCAACCTTAAACACTCAACCCAAAGCCCTAAAAAAATTGTTTTAATTTGGTGTAGCATTAGTGCCGGCTACGGTGCTTTAATTGAGTTGATGCAAAAGTTTATTTTTACTGGTCGCAGCTACGATTATTTTGATATGATAGCCAACACCCTTGGTTGTTTAATTGTGTATTTTGTTGTTTCGAAAAGAATGCATTAACTTACAAATTATTGCATTTAAAAAGCCATGAACCCTAGTCATAAAAACAGCCTTCTTTTATTGTTTTTATTCTGTTGCACTAACACTTGGGCACAAAGCTCTTTTATGCAAGTATATGGTGGTATTGATGATGACAGGCCATCAGGTATTTTTGAAACCAACGAGCAAAACCTGGTGTTTTTTGGCAGCTATTGGGGCAAAAACTATGCTTGCATGGTAAATGGGTACGGCCAAATTTTTTGGGAAAAAATTTATGATAACAAAAGTGCAGGAGACATGCTTAAAGATGGTTTTCAATTAAATGACACTACACTTATTTTGGGTGGCGATGCAGGTTTTCGGGCTCAAGAGGCAAACCCACGGCTAACTTTTATACACACCAATGGCACC
This sequence comes from uncultured Chitinophaga sp., assembly GCA_964603255.1. Lineage (GTDB taxonomy): Bacteria > Bacteroidota > Bacteroidia > UKL13-3 > UKL13-3 > UBA6183. The sequence goes on along the minus strand of CAZRVA010000012.1, from coordinate 751 downwards.
ATTATTAAAGATACCTTTTATACTTTAACTGCTTTAACTGCCGGTGGTGTGCACCGCATGGTTAATGTACCCGAAAAAAAGTACATTTTTAGTGTAGGTGCTGGGTTAATTAGAAACCCTGGCTTGCAGGGCTCTTTATATGTACAAAAAACAGATTACACCGGAAAAAGGTTATTTAGCAAACAAATTACACCCAATGTTGTAGGCCACCTTTTTAAGCACCCACAACAAGAAAAGTACTTTGTGTTTGGTAAACATACCAAAATTACACTCGATAGCAATGCTAATCAAATTGGCACAATTGATAGTATTGTGCCGACAGGGCATGAATTATTGGATATTGTTCAACTTGAAGATGGCTCATATTATACCTTTGTAGATGATAATTTCTTTGGCTATTACGTTCAAAAACTTGATATTGAAGGGATTTTTGTTGAAAATTGGTTGACGCTACCAAATAACAGAGATACTTTAATATATGGCTCGTCTCTTCATAGAATTTGTGTTAATAACAAAAAAGAAGTTGCCCTTGCAGGCTATACCTTTTTAGTAATAATTGATTCATTAAAGCAGGTAAAAGCAAGTAAACCATTACTACCTTATTATAGTGGTTTGCTAACTACAATTAAACCATCAAAAGATGGTGGCTTTTTTGGAACCGGACAGTATTTTGCCAACTTTGATAGCAGCAGCTACGATATTTATGTTTTTAAAACTAAACCCAATGGCGATATTGTTACCTCGCTTATAG